>NZ_JAIQDD010000028.1:0-113055 GCF_020036995.1 Corallococcus sp. AS-1-12
TTCACCCAGCTCGATGCGGAAGCCACGCACCTTCACCTGGGCGTCGATGCGGCCAACGAAGTCCAGTTGGCCATCCGTGCGCCAGCGCACCACGTCTCCCGTGCGGTAGAGGCGAGCCCCCTCCTCACCGGAGAAGGCGTCCGGCACGAAGCGCTCGGCGGTGAGGCCCGGCCGTCCCGCGTACCCGCGCGCCACGCCCACGCCGCCGATGTGCAACTCACCGCGCACGCCCACGGGCACCGGCTGCCCGTGCGTGTCCAACACGTAGACGCGCACGTTCGCCAGGGGCTTGCCGATGGAGGGCACACTTCCATCCGCCACCACCTCGCCCAGCGTGGCGATGACGGTGGCTTCAGTGGGGCCGTAGGTGTTGAGCAGACGCCGCCCCGGAACCCATCGCGCGACGACATCCGCGGGCAGGGCTTCGCCGCCGGAGATGACGGTGCGCACCGCGGGCAGTCCCTCCGAAGACGTCGCCGCCAGCGCCGCAGGAGTGAGGCTGACGACACTCAACTCCTGCTCACGCAGCAGCACGGGCAGCGGTGCGCCCGGCATCAGCTTCTCCAGCGGCGCGAGCACCAGCGTGGCGCCGTTGCAGAGCGTGGTGAAAATCTCCTCCACGGAGAGGTCGAAGCTGAGGCTGGCGAACTGCAACACGCGGCTGCCGGGGCCGATGCCGTACGCCACCGCTTCGTGGGTGACCAGGTTGGCCACGCCGCGGTGCTCCACCGCCGTGCCCTTGGGCGTCCCCGTGCTGCCCGAGGTGTAGAGCAGGTACGCCATGTTCGCGGGCGTCACGCCCGTCACGGGCGCGTCCGTTGGCTCCTGGGCCAGCGACTTGCGCTCCGCATCCAGGCAGAGCGCGCGGGCATGCAGCGCTTCGGGGAAGCGGCCCACCAGCGGCTGCTGGGTGACGAGCACCTGGGCCGCGCTGTCCTCCAGCATGAAGGCCAGGCGCTCCCGAGGCAGGAGCGGATCCACCGGTACCCAGGCGCCACCGGCCTTCAGGATGCCAAGCAACCCGATGACGATGTCGAGAGAGCGCTCGACGCTGAGCGCGACGCGGATCTCCGGGCCCACGCCCCGACGGCGCAGGGCATGTGCAAGCTGATTGGCGCGCGCGTCCAACTGCGCATACGTCAGGTGCGTCCCCTCGAAGACGGCGGCCACCGCGTCCGGAGCACGGCGCACCTGTGCCTCGAAGAGTGAATGCATGCACGCTTCGGGGAAGGGCGCATGCGTCGCGTTCCACTCCACCAGCACCTGCTGCCGCTCCTCCCCCTCAAGCAACCGCAGCGACGACACGCGCTGATCCGGATGCGCGACGAAGCCCTCCACGAGCAGCCGCAGGTGCCGCATCATCCGCGCGACGGTCGACCTGTCGAAGAGGTCGGTGTCGTACTCCAGCTCTCCCGTGAAGCCGGACTCGCTCCGCGTGAGCGATAGCGTGAGTTCGAACTTCGCGGAGGCGCCCATGCGCTCCTCGACCCGCACCTTCACGCCCGCGAGCGAGAGGTCCACCTCCGGGATGTTCTGCATGAGGAACAGCACGTTGAACAACGGCGACCCGCGCAGGTCGCGCATCGGCTGGAGCTCCTCGAACGGCACGTGCTGGTTCGCGAGCACCCCCAGCGTGGTGGTGCGCACGCGGCCCAGCAGCTCCCGCACGGTCGGCTCTCCTCCCATCCGGGTGCGCAGCACGAGCGTGTTGATGAAGAACCCGAGCAGTCCCTCCAACTGCGCGTCATTCCGGCCCGCCACGGAGGACCCGATGCTCACGTCGTCCTGGCCGGAGTACCGCCCGATCAACACCTGGAGCGCGCCGAGCAGGAACATGAACGGCGTGATGCCCTCGCGCACGCAGAGGGCCTCCACGGCCCGCGTCAGCTCCAGGGGGAACGCGACCTGCATCAGGGCGCCGGGGTGCGCCTTGCGGAGGCCTCTCGGACGGTCGGTGGGCAGCTCCAGCACGGACGGCATTCCCTCGAGCTGCTGGCGCCACCAGTCGAGCTGCCGCTCCTTCTCCGCGCCCGACAACCACTGGCGCTGCCACACCGCGAAGTCCGCGTACTGGAAGGGCAGCGCGGGCAGGACGGGTTGTGTCCCCGCCACCAGGGCCCGGTAGGCCTCCGACAGCTCCCGCATCAGGATGCTCATGGACCAGCCGTCGAAGACGGCGTGGTGGACGGTCAGCAGCAGCAGGTGCTCTTGCGCATCCAGCACCAGCGCCGACACGCGCAGCAGCGGCCCCGCCTCCAGGTTGAACGGCAGCCGCACCTCCAGCTCCGAGCGCCGCTTCACCTCCGCGTCGCGCTGCTCCGGCGAAAGGCCGCGCAGGTCCACCACCGGCCACACCAGCGGCTCGGGCGGTGCGATGACCTGCACGGGCGTGCCGACGTCTCCCCGCAGGGTGGTGCGCAGCGCCTCATGCCGGTGCACCACCAGCTCCAGGGCTCGGCGCAGGGCTTCCAGGTTCAGCGCCCCGGTCAGCCGCAGCGAGAACGGCATGTTGTACGCGGCCGAGCCCGGGTCCAACTGCTCCAGCACCCAGAGGCGCTGCTGCGCGAAGGACGCGGGCAGCTTCTGGGTGCGCGCCACCGGCACCACCGGGGGCGGACCCTCGAAGCGTGCATCTTTCGCCGAGGCCGCGATGCGCGCCGCCAGCTCCGCCACGGTGGGGGACTCGAACAACGCCTGCAGGGGCAGGTCCACCTGGTACGCCGTGCGCAACCGCGACGTCAGCCGCGTGGCCAGCAGCGAGTGCCCGCCCAGCTCGAAGAAGCTGTCGGTGGCGCCCACCCGCTGTACCTGGAGCAGCGACGCGTAGAGCTCCGCGACCTGCGCCTCCATGGGCGTGCGCGGCGCGACGAACTCGCGCGCGGCTTCCGTGGACACGTCCGGCGCGGGCAGGGCCTTGCGGTCCACCTTGCCGTTGGGCGTCAGGGGCATCGCGTCCAGCACGACCAGCGCGGACGGCACCATGTACTCGGGCAGCCGCTCCTTCATGAGCGCGCGCAGGGCCTGCGACTCCAGCGTCTGCCCGGGCCGCGCCACCACGTAACCCACGAGCCGCGCGTCGGCCCCGCTGCCTCGCACCACCACGGCGGCGTCGCGCACGCCCGGGGCCTGGCTCAGCACCGCTTCAATCTCTCCCAGCTCGATGCGGTAGCCGCGCAGCTTCACCTGGGTGTCGACGCGGTTGAGGTACTCCAGCACGCCATCCGCGGCCCACCGCACGCGGTCGCCCGTGCGGTACACGCGCAGACCCGGCGCCCCGCCGTACGCGTCCGGGAGGAAGCGCTCCGCCGTGAGGTCCGGCCGGTGGAGGTAGCCGCGGGTGACGCCCTCTCCGCCGATGAACAGCTCGCCCGGCACGCCGCGCGGCACCGGGTTCAGCCCGCTGTCCAGCACGTACACCTGCGTGCCGGAGATGGGCCGGCCAACCGGCACGCTGCCCGGACCCGACGCCACCGCGTGCGCGGTGGACCACACCGTCGTCTCCGTGGGGCCATACACGTTCCACAGCACGCGGCAGCGCTGGAGCAGCGACTCGGCCAGCTCGCGCGGCAGGGCCTCGCCGCCGGTGAGCGCCGTCAGCCCCGGCCCCTGCCAGTCCGTCTCCAGCAGCAGCCGCCAGGTGCTGGGCGTCGCCTGGAGCACCGTCGCCCCGCACTGCCGCAGCAGGTCCCCCAACCGCGAGCCGTCCACGGCGATGTCCCGAGACGCGATGACGACCTGCCCGCCCACCGACAGCGGCAGGAACAGCTCCAGCACCGCGATGTCGAAGGACAGCGTGGTGACGGCCACCAGCACGTCCTTCGAGGACATGCCGGTCGTCTCGCGCAGCGCCGCCAGGAAGCGCGCCACCGCGCCGTGCGGCACCTGCACGCCCTTGGGACGGCCGGTGCTGCCGGACGTGAAGAGCACGTACGCCACGGCCTCCGGCGGCGCCGCGTCGCGCAGCGGCGAGCCGTCCTCCGCCGCGATGGCCTCCGCGTCTCCGTCCAGCAGCACCACGCGCGCCGAGTGCGACGGCAGGATGGACTCCAGCGAGCGCTGCGACACCAGCACTGGCATCCCGCTCGCTTCCACCATGTAGGCCAGGCGCTCCGTGGGAAACGCCGGGTCCAGCGGCACGTAGGTGCCCCCGGCCTTCAGCACGGCGAGCACCGCCACCAGCATGTCGAGCGAACGCTCCACGCACAGGCCCACCCGCGCCTCCGTGCCCACGCCCAGCCGGCGCAGGTGCCGCGCCAGGCGCGACGCTCGGGCCTCCAGTTGCGCGTACGTGAGCGACTCGTCCCCGAAGGTGACGGCGACCGCGTCCGGCGTGAGGTCCACCTGGGCTTCGAAGGCGCCGTGCTGGGTGCTCCACGGCAGCGGGGCGGGGCGGGGCGGCTGCCAGGCGAGGAGCACCTCGTGGCGCTCGGCGTCGGTGAGCAGCGGCAGGCGGGAGACGGCCTCGCCCGGACGGCGGACGGCGCCCTCCAGGAGCACGCGCAGGTGCTCCGCCATGCGCGCCATCGTGGGCGCGGCGAAGAGGGCGGTGTCGTACTCGAGGAAGCCCTTGAGGCCCGCTTCCGTCTCCAGTACCTGGAGCAACAGGTCGAACTTCGACGTGAGCGTGTCCAGCTCCATCGCCTCCAGCTTCACGCCCTCCACGGACGCCGCGCCGCGGAAGGAGGCCTGGAGCGTGAGCATCACCTGGAAGAACGGCGTGCGCCCCTGGGTGCGCTCCGGGCGCAGCTCCTCCACCAGCCGCTCGAAGGGGAACTCCTGGTGCTCATGGGCCGCGAGCACCGTCTCTCGCACCTGGTGCAGCAGCGCGCGGAAGGACGTGGAGGGCTCCACCTGCGTGCGCAGCGCCACCGTGTTGACGAACAGGCCGATGAGGCCCTCCACCTCGCCACGCGTCCGGCCCGCCACCGGCGAGCCCACCGTCACGTCCTCCTGCCCCGCGTAGCGCGACAGCAGCACCTGCCAGCCCGTCAGCAGCACCATGTAGAGCGAGGCCCCCTCCTGCTGCGCCAGGGCCCTCAGCGCGTCCGTCAGCTCACGCGACAGCAGGAGTTCATGCCGGGCGCCCTGGCCGCTGCGGGCCGCGGGGCGGGGGAAGTCCGTGGGCAGCTCCAGCGCGGAGGGCACTCCGGCCAACTGCCGCTTCCAGTAATCGAGCTGCTTCTCCAGCCGAGGCCCCTGCATCCACTCGCGCTGCCAGACGCCGAAGTCGGCGTACTGAATGCCCAGCGGGGGCAGGGGCGCCGCCTGGCCTCGCGCGAAGGCGCCGTAGAGCAGCGCCACCTCACGCACCAGCAGCGTCATGGACCAACCATCGGAGACGATGTGGTGCACCACCACGACGAGCAGGTGCTCTCCCGGCGCCGACGTCAGCAGCAGCGCGCGCAGCAGCGGGCCCTTCGCGAGGTCGAAGGGCTGGGCCGCGGCTTCACGCGCCAACCGCCATGCTTTCTCTGGCGGCGAGCCCTGGAGGTCGCGGTGCTCCAGCGTGAGCACCGGCTCCGGAGACACCACCTGCACGGGGCCGGAGGCGTCCTCGCGGAAGGCGGTGCGGAGCACCTCATGCCGGCGCACCACTTCGCGCAACGCGCGCTCCAGCACGGCCGCGTCGAGCACGCCCTCCAGGCGCACCGCCATGGGCACGTTGTAGAGGCTGGTGCCGGGCCTCAACTGATCCATGAACCAGAGGCGCTGCTGGGCGAAGGAGAGGGGCAGGGGACGCGAGCGGTCCTGCACCGGGATGAGGCCCTGCGCGGAGTTGCCGCCGATGGCCTTCTGCGCGGCCATCTTCTTGAGCAGCTCCGCGCGCTTCTCCGGTGAGAGGTTCGCGATCCGCTTCGACAGCTCCTGGCTCATCTCGTGTACTCCGCGCTCGGGGACGCCATCGCGAGCGCCATCCGGGGCAGTGGCACTCACGAGCAGTCAGACTTGCTGTTGATTCCGGAATGCCCCCCTGAGCCGCTCTCTCGCGAGAAGCAGAGGGTGGGTCGAATCCACACTGGCCACGCTATTCCGTGGGCAACCAGGCTGTCATGGGGGCGCCCAGCCGGAAGTTCGAGTGAATTCGGGTATTTATGGGAAGAGACGGCATCCCCGAACTCATCACCGGAAGGACTCACGGTGTCGCTCAGAGGGGAGCCTGCTCGCGGGGTCGTCCTCCCGCATGGAGGGGGAGCAGGCCCGGGGTGGGCCTGCTCTCCACCGCTCATCGACTGCGTTTCAGCCTGCCTTCGCCACGGGCGGCGGCGCGGCCAGCACGGCCAGCGCGGGCACGGTGTAGCCCACGGCCTGGAGGATCTCCGCGATGGCGTCCCCGACGTTGGCCTGCGTGTCGTTGTACTCGGTGGGCTTGCAGAAGATGCACACCGCCAGCACGGGGCCCTGGAGCGTGAACTCCGCGATCTCCACCTGCGGCACGGGCTTCTCCTGGACGCCCTTCACCGTGGCCATGCGCTCCACCAGGGCGTGCTGAAGCACCCGCACGTCCACGCCGTGCACCAGCGGCACCTTGACCGTCATCTTGCGGTACGGGTGGTGGCTGTAGTTGATGATGTTGTCGCTGAACATCTGGTTGTTGCCCACGGAGATCCGCACGTTGTCCGACGTGTCCATCGTGGTGACGAACAGGCCGATCTCCTGGACGATGCCCACCACGCCGCCGGCTTCGATCTCCTCGCCCACGCGGAAGGGGCGCAGCACCAGCAGGAAGACGCCCGCGGCGAAGTTGGCCAGCAGCCCGGACCAGGCCGCGCCGATGGCGATGCCCGCCGCGGCGATCAACGCGGCGAAGGACGTGGTCTCCACGCCCATCAGCCCCAGGATGCCGACGATCAGCATCAACGTGAGCGTGCCGGTGAACAGCGAGCCGACGTAGCGGATCAGCGTGGCGTCCAACTGCCGCCGCTGCAGGGCCATGTCCAGCACCTTGCGGAAGCCGGCGATGACCGTCCGCCCGATGAACCAGATGAACAGCGCCCCGATGACCTTGAGCAGCAGCGGGAGCGCCTCGGTCAGGGCAAGTGCCTTCAATTGAACGACGACTTCATCCATGGCTTGAACCCCCTTGACCCGCACCGGGCGTGGGCCGTGCCTTTTGCACGGGTCCGGCCCTCGCATGCAAGCCGGGTTGCCTTGAATCCACACCTGTCCTGGAGGGCGGTTCTGACCCGGCCGGGTCCCGGCGCGCCCGGGAGGCGGAGTGCGGGCCGGTGATGCCGGAGGCCTTGCGTGGAGGGCCCGCGAAGTGGACGGTGCGGCGCATGCGCCTCTTCCCGATTGCGTCCCTGGTGTTGCTGAGCGCCTGCACGGCGTCCCGCGTCGCGTTGCCGCCGCCCACGGGCGAGGAGGTGACGGTCTTCATCCATGGGTACCGCGGGTCGTTCCTCGCGACGGCGGAGGGCGAGCGCGAGCGGGCCTGGGTGTCCGTGGGCGACGTGCTGACGCGCGGTGAGCGTTCGCTGGCGCTGCCGTTTCCCGGACAGCGGGCGGCGCCGGGCTTCGGGCCGCTCGAAGCAGACGGGCCGGTGACGCGCTTCACGGTGCTGCCGTGGGTGGCGCGCTACGACGTCTACAAGGGCTTCCTGGAGTTCGGGCGCGAGCGGCTGCCGGGCTTCGTCGTCTTCGACTACGACTGGCGGCAGGACAACCGCGTGACGGCGAAGCGGCTGTGCGCGCTGCTGGACTCGCTCGCGGAGGCGCGGGGCGGCCGGGTGAAGGTGAACCTGGTGGCGCACAGCATGGGCGGGCTCGTCACGCTGCACTGCCTGCGCTACGGCACTGGCGACGACACGGGCGAGCCCACGTGGGCGGGCGCCCGCCACGTGAAGCGCGTGGTGTTCCTGGGCACGCCGTTCCGGGGCGCGCCGGGCATGTTCGACGACTTCACCCTGGGCACGCCGGTGGGGCGCAACCGGGCGCTCCTGTCACCGGAGGCGCTCTTCACCTTCGCGTCCGCGTTCCAGCTCCTGCCTGCGCAGAGCGACTTCTTCGTGGACGCGAGCGGCCAGCCGGTGACGTTCGATGCCTACCGCCCGGACGCGTGGGTCGAAGGCGGGTGGGGCGTGTTCCAGGACCCGGCGGTGCAACCGCTGCCCGCGTATCGCCAGTGGCTGGAGCGCATGCTGGCGGCGCGCTCGGAGCTGGCGCGGGCCCTCTCCGAGAACGACGGGCCTCCGCCGCCCTTCCGCACGCTGGCGGTGGTGGGCGTGGGGCACCCGTTGATCAAGTCGTTCCGGATCATCGGCGGGAAGCCCACGTTCGAGGATCCGGTGCTCGCGGACGGAGATGGTTCGGTCCTGACGGCGCGGGCCCTGCCGCCGCAGCCGCTCCACGTGGACCGGCTGGAGACGCGGGCGGACCACGTCGCTATGATGGGCGACGCGGAGGTCCAGGAGGCCGTCGCGCGCTTCGTCACCGGCGACTGACCGGGGGGCGAAGTCAGTCGCCCTGGATGGCGGCCTGCCAGTCGCCGTCCACGGAGATGCCCACGCGCATGCCGATGTAGCTCTTCTCCTTGCGCATGTCGGCGATCATCTCGTCCGGGTAGATGCCCTTGAGCAGGGCGAAGTCCGCGTCGGTGGCGCCCTCGCGGAAGGCGGTGGGCCACCAGTAGAGGTTGCCCTCCTGGTAGAAGGGGAGGTTGAGGACGTGGACCAGCCGCGCCAGCACCGGCTGCGGGCTGTCCTTCCACTCCTCCTGGATGCGCCAGGTGGTGGCCATGTCCTGGTCGGGGTCGTAGGAGAAGCGCACGCTCTTGCCCTTCTCGTCGCCCAGCTTCTGGAGCCCCGCGTAGTCGCACGCCACGGCGGCCTTGATGATGCGCTCGCGCATGGACGCCACGGCCGGGGGCAGGGGCGTGGCGGTGGGCTTGGGGATGGGGCTCAGCCGGCTCGCCGAGCACGCCGCCGCGGCCGGGGCGCTCGGCTTGGAGGCAGGCGGGGCAGGGGGAGGGGCGGGCTTGGGCGGGGTGGGCATGGTCGGGCTCGGGGCGGGGGACGCCGCGGGCGTCCGGGGTGACTCCGTGCAGGCCAGGCAGGCGGCGAGGAGACAGGCGGATAGCAGGGGAGCGCGTTTCATGTCCCCGGGTCTAGTCCACGGCAGGTCAGGATTGCGTGCTTGCGTCGTCTGGGGACTTCGGTTACTCCTCCCACACCGGAAAGCGGTTCTGCGCGATTAGCTCAGCTGGATAGAGCGTTGGCCTCCGGAGCCAAAGGCCGCAGGTTCGAATCCTGCATCGCGCGCAGACGTAAGGGCCCGGAATCGCTGGGGAAATCCCAGGGATTCCGGGCCCTTGCCTTTGGGGCCCGTCCAGATCCGTCCGAAGCGGGCCAGGCAATGCATGTCCCCCTCAGACGCCCGTCACCTGGCGGATGAACGCGAGCATCCGCGAGCACGTGGTGTCCAGGTCCATGTGCGCCTCGGCCATGCGGCGCGCCTCGCTGCCCATGGCCTCCAGCGTGTCCGGCTGCTGCACCAGCGCGTCCAGCGTGTGCGCCAGCGCCGCGTAGTCGCCCACCGGCACGATGCGCCCGTCCACGCCGTCGCGCACCAGCTCACCCACGCCGCCCGCGGGCGTCGACACCACCGCCAGGCCCGCGGCCTTCGCCTCCGCGATGGCCCAGGACGACATGTCCGCCATCGTCGGCAGCACGAAGAGGTCCGCCGCCTGCGCCAGGCCAATAAGCTCCGGTGAGTTCGGCTGCACGCCCACGTGGACGCGCACGCCCGGCGGCGCCTCGAAGGGCGTGGACGTCACCAGGTCCAGGTGCCAGCCCTTGCGCCGCGTCTCCCGCGCCCAGCGCAAGAGCAGCTTGCCGCCCTTGCGCCCCAGGTCGCCGCCCACGAAGAGCAGCCGCACCACGCCGTCCCGGGGCTTCTTCTCCGGCGCCGGCCGCCACAGCGCCGTGTCCACGCTGGGCCAGACGACGTGCACGCTCTCGTCGGGCACGCCGTACTCCTCCACCAGCGAGCGCTTGGTGAACCGCGAGAAGGACAGCATCCCCTTCGCGATGGCGTACGTGCGCCGGTGCAGCGCGTTCTTCGCCCGGCCCACCCAGCCCCCGTGCTGCGTGCGCAGGCCGTAGTAGCGCAGGTAGTCCTCCAGCCCGCTCGGCGTGGCGTCCGTGGAGATGACGCTCGGCACGCGGCGCATGAAGTCGTGCGCCAGGTGCGCCAGCCGCTGCGTGTGCACCACCGCGGCCCGCACCGGCTCCCGCGTGGAGGCCCGGTTCAGCGCGCTCCTCGCCCGAAGCCCTCCGCGCACCGACAGCCGCGAGCGCACCAGCGGCAACTGCTCCCAGACGTCATCCGCGTGCTCGTCGATGGGCAGCCACACCGGGACGATGTCGTTGCGCCGCGCCATCGCGCGCTGGAGGTTGTCCAGGAACACCGCGTTGCCGAGCGTCGTCTCGATGGCGAAGGCGATACGTGGGGGTGATGACGACATCCGCTGCGCGATCCTCCCGGGGCCGGGGTGTCCCATCCGGGGTTATAACGACCCGGTGCGTCATCACCAACAGCCTGGCGGGGTACGCGTGTGGATTCCCACGGAGGAGGGAGTCCCGGCGTCACGCCTCCGGCTGCACGGGCTGCTCCGGCAGGTGGAAGCGCACCTCGCGCACGCGGCGCGGTGACGCCTCCAGCACCTCCAGCACCGTGCCGTCCGGCATGGACAGCTTCGCGCCCTGCTCGGGGATGGCGCCTCCCGCGAGCGCGATGCACAGGCCCGCGACGGTGGAGTAGTCCTCGCTCTCCTCCAGCTCCAGCCCCAGCGCGCGGTTCACCTCGCGCAGGCTCGCCTCGCCCTGCACCACCGCGACGGTGGGGCCCTCGCGCCGCACCAGCACCTCCGGCGTCTCGGACTCGCTGAGGATGTCCCCCACGAGCTCCTCCACCAGATCCTCCACCGTCACCAGCCCCACCACGCCGCCGTGCTCGTCCACCACCACGGCCAACTGCATCCGCCGGCGCTGCAGCTCCTTCATGGCCGCGATGGCGCGCATGGACTCCACCAGGAACAGCGGCGGGCGCAGCACGTCCTCCAGGACGATGAGGTGCCCCTCCCAGGCCACGCCCAGCAGGTCCTTGGCCACGATGTAGCCCACCACGTTGTCGATGGTGCCCTCGTACACCGGCATCCGCGAGTGCCCGTGCTCCAGCAGCACCTGGCGGATCTCCTCGTTGCCCGCGTGCCGGCGCAGCGCGACGATGTGCTCGCGCGTCACCATCACCTCGCCCAGCGTCAGCTCCCCCAGCTCGAAGGCGCGTGAGGCGATCTCCCCCGCGCGCGGATCCAGCGTGCCCTGCTTCGACGCCTCCTCCACCAACTGGAGCAGCTCGTCCGGGGACAGGCGCGACTCGGAGAAGTTCGTCCGGTCCCCGAAGAGCTTCAGCACCACGTTGGAGCTCGCGGTGAGGAACCACACCAGGGGCCGCATCACCCACGCCAACGCCTTGAGCGGCCGGCCCAGCGTCAGCGCGTACTGCTCGGAGTAGCGCAGCGCCAGGGACTTGGGCACCAGCTCCCCCAGCACCAGCGACAGGTAGGACACCAGCGCGACCACCGCCGCGAACGCCACCTGGCTCGCCGTGGCCTCCGGCACGCCCAGGCCGGCCAGCACCCCCGCCAGCCGCTGCGCGATGCTCGCGCCGCCGAAGGCCGCCGCCGTGGAGCCAATCACCGTGATGCCAATCTGCACCGTGGCGAGCAGCCGCTCCGGATCATCCCGCAGCGCCGCCACCGCCTTCGCGGACTTGCTGCCCTGCTCCAGGAGCTCCTTCAGCCGCGTCTTGCGCACGGACAACAGGCCCAGCTCGGCGCCGGCGAAGACGCCGTTGGCCAGGACCAGCAAGAGGATGATGACGAGCTCCGTGACGATGGCGGACCTCCCGGCTGGACCCACCCCGCCCCAGAGCGGCGGGTGACCCCTCCCGTCCTACACCCCCAGCGATTGCAGGAGGAGCGACAATTGGTCGCGACTCGCACCCTTGGGCAGGTAGTAGTGGGGACCCGACATGAGTGCGCTACCCACATCCTGCGCCGCGGCGGAGGTGAGGAAGACGATGCGCGGGTGGGTGGCCGCGCGAGGCAGCTTCTCCACCACCTCCAGGCCGCTCATCCCCGGCATGTTCAGGTCCAGCAGCATGACCCCGAAGCGCTCGCCCCGCTTGAGCGAGTCGAGCGCCTCCTGTCCGTCCGCCGCCTCGGTCGTCTCATAGCCGAGGTCCTCCAGGCTCACCCGGAGGAACTCCCTCCAGTCCGCGTCGTCATCCACGACCAGGACCTTCCGAGCCCCATCATCCAGCGCGAGTCGCCCCAAGCATCCTCCTGACCTGGGGAGAACCTTCCGGGGACCCGCTGGCATTCGCGGCACGTGAAGTGGGGGACAGCCTCCAGCAGGCGGCCGGCCAGGCCCTAGAACAGCGCCATGCCCAACTGGCCCACCAGGTACTGGAGGGCGGGGCGGACGTTGTGGACCGCCGTGCGCGGCTTCGCCGGCTCCGACGCCTGACACCACGCGGGCTCGCCCACCAGCCGGCCGGCCATGTGGCTGAAGACGCGGAAGCGGCCCAGGTCCGTGCTGCTGCCCGAGTTGTAGACGCGCAGGGCGCGCTCGCCCGGGGTGCCCAGGTCCGTCTCGTTGGGGATGTGCCGGTGGCCGTGCAGCACCAGGTCGGCCCGGCCGCCCACGCGCTCCAGCAGTCGGCTTCCCAACGCCAGCTCCGACGCGTGGGGCAGCCCGAACTTCGTGGCGATCCACTCCGGGAAGCTCTCCAGCGGCAGCGGCATCACGTGGTGGTGCAGCAGCACCGCGACCAGCGCGTCCTTCGGCGCCGCGCCCAGCGCGCGGTCCACCTCGTCCACGACGCCCTCCGTCAGCTCGCCGTGGCTGTGGAAATAGTTGCGGTTGTGCTCACCGGTGGAGTCCACGCAGACCAGGAAGAGGCCCGCCTTCTCCACCGTGTGGACCTTGCGACCCTCCATGAAGCCGCTGCCCACATCCTCGCCGGGCCGGTCATGGTTGCCGGGGATGAAGGTGAGGCGTCCGGTCTCCATCCAGGGAGAGAAGTGTTCACGGAAGCGCTGGAACTCGGCGTGGGAGCCGCGGTGCGTGAGGTCTCCCGTCACCACCACGTGATCCACCTCCTGCGCCGCCAGGGCCTTCACCAAGGAGGACGCGGAGGCGTCGCTCTCGCGGCTCATGTCCAGGTGAAGATCCGAAAGATGCGCCAGCTTCAGGGAGGGCATGCTGAAGGAGATAGGCATCGACTCTTCGAGCGGCGAGGGTTGCTGTACGAAGGTTCGTCAAAAGTTGGGCCAGCGTCGTTCACCCCACCCCGTTGCTGGGGATCCACTCCGCCGCGCGAGTGCCACGGGCGCGCATCGGCACCAGGCGCGTGCCTGACACCACGCGCAAACGGGTGCCGCGCCAGTCCACCGTGCGCCGGAACGCTCCGTGCCACCACGCGGCGAAGAGCAGCGCGTCCTTCACCAGCACCGCGGGCGCGGCGCGCAGGGGAACCGGCTGGGGCCGCAGCGCGCGGAACACCGCCACGTCCACCCAGACCTTGCCCAGCGCCACCGCCAGCGCCGCCAGGCCCGTGAGGGCGGACGGGTGGAACACCGCGCCCAGCACCGCGAGTGGAACCGGGTTGAGGAGCGCCTGCGCCGCGTACGTCGAGGGCGATACCGCTGTGCGGTGAATGACGCTCCAGCGCAGGTAGCGCTGGAAGAAGGCGTCCACGCTCTTGCGCAGGGACACGTTGAAGACAGGGGCGTGCGCCAGCACCACGCGCTTGCCCAGCTTGCGCGTCACCCACTGGCCGATGACGTAGTCCTCCGCCAGCACGTCCTTCACGGAGAAGAAGCCGCCCAGCGCCTCCACGTCCTCGCGGCGCAGCGCCATGGACTTGCCCACCACGATGTCCCGGTCCGCCGCGTGCTTCGCGGCGATCATCCCCGCCGCCGCGCTGGAGGACAGGTGCAGGTTGTCCAGGAGCGAACCGAAGCTCCGCTCTCCCAGCCCCGCCACCGGGTGCGTCACGCAGCCCACCGTGGGGTCCTCGAAGGCGGCGGCGATCTCCTCCAGGTAGCCGTCCCCCACGCGGGTGTTGCTGTCGCTCACCACCCAGAGGTCGAACCGGGCCTCGGACGACAGCGTCACCAACTGGTTCACCTTGGGGTTGAGGCCGGGCTCGCCCTCCTGGAGCACCACGCGCATGACGTGGGGCCACTTCGCCTGCGCGGCCCGCGCCACCGGGTAGGCCGGGTCGCGCGCGTCCTTCACGCCCAGCAGCACTTCATAGTGGGGGTAGGGCAGTTGGGCGAACCGGGCGAGGTTCGCCTCCAGGTCGTCATCCACGCCGCACAGCGGCTTGAGGATGGACAGGCCGGGCTGGTGCGTGGGGGCCCGGGGGACGGCGCGGCGGTGGCGGCGCACGAACAGCGCCTGGAGGAGGAGGGCGACGAGGCCCACTGCGGACGCGGCCAGGAGGAGGCTGGAGGCGATGAGCATGTCGCCACCCTAGAAGCCCCACAAGGCGGGACCGGGGCGGCGGGGCGGCGGGACGGCCAACTCGCCGTGACACCCCGGTGAAGCCGCCTACTCCAGGTCGCGGCTGCGCGGGTGGCGCACGTCCTTGCCGCGCACCATGTAGATGACCATCTCCGCCACGTTGAGCGCGTGGTCGCCAATGCGCTCCAGGTGCTTCGCGATGAACATCAGCGCCGTGGCCCGGCGGATGTTGCGCGAGTCCTCCATCATGTAGGCCAAGAGCTCGTTGAAGATCTTCAGGAAGAGGGCATCCAGCAGGTCGTCCCCCTTGAGGACGTCCTCCGCCTTGGCCGCGTCCCCGGACACGAACGCGTCCAGGGCCTTCTTCACCTGCTGCTGCGCCAGCTCCGCCAGCTTCGGCGTGTCCACGTACGGCGCCAGCGGCGGCACCTGGTTCAGGTCCATGGCGCGCTCGGCGATGTTCACCGCCAGGTCGCCAATGCGCTCCAGGTCGGTGACGATCTTCAGCGCCGTGGTGATGAGGCGCAGGTCGGACGCGGCCGGCTGGCGCAGGGCGAGGATGCGGCGGCACAGGTCGTCGATGTCGACCTCCAGCCGGTTCACCTCGCGGTCGGCGCCCACCACCTGCTCCGCCAGCGCCGAGTCGCGGTCGGTGAGGGCGCGGGTGCTCTGCGAGATGAGGGCCTCCACCTTGGCCCCCATGGCGAGCAGCTTCTCGCGCAGGTTGCGCAGGTCCTGCTCGAATGCCTTGTCGGTGTGCGTGGCCGCCATGTCGTCCTGTTCCGTCGCGCGGGCGTTCAGCCGAACTTCCCGGTGACGTAGTCCTCCGTGCGCTTCTCGTGGGGGTTGGTGAAGATCTGCTCCGTGGGGCCGCACTCCACCAATTCGCCCATGTAGAAGAAAGCCGTCCGGTCGCTCACGCGCGCGGCCTGCTGCATGTTGTGGGTCACGATGGCGATGGTGTACGTGGCCTTGAGCTCGTGGATGAGCTCCTCGATCTTCGCCGTGGCGATGGGATCCAGCGCGGACGCGGGCTCGTCCATCAGCAGCACCTCCGGTTCCACCGCGAGCGCCCGCGCGATGCACAGGCGCTGCTGCTGGCCGCCGGACAGGCCCAGGGCGCTCTCGTCCAGCCGGTCCTTCACCTCGTCCCACAGCGCCGCGCCGCGCAGGGACTTCTCCACCCGGGCGGCGAGCTTCGCCTTGTCCTTGAGGCCGCCCACGCGCAGGCCGTAGGCGACGTTCTCGAAGATGGACTTGGGGAAGGGGTTGGACTTCTGGAACACCATGCCCACGCGCCGGCGCAGGTCCACCACGTCCAGGGCGCGGTCGTGGATGCTGCGGCCGTCCAGGAACACGCTGCCGTCGTGGTTCGCGCCCGGGATGAGGTCGTTCATCCGGTTGAGCGAGCGCAGGAAGGTGGACTTGCCGCAGCCGGACGGGCCGATGAGCGCCGTCACCTTGTGCTCGGGGATGGCCAGGCTCACCTGCTTGATGGCCACCTTGCTGCCGTAGCGCAGGGTGAGCTCGCGGGCTTCCATCTTGTTGCGCGGCGTGGCGGAGGAGAGGGGCATGGGATGAAGAGCGTCAGTGTCCGGCCGCGGCCTTGCGGCGCGTGCGCGTGCGGATGAGGACCGCGACCAGGTTCAGGGCGAAGGTGAGCAGCAGCAGCACCAGCACCGTCGCATAGAGCAGCGGGCGGGTGGCCTCCACGTCCGGCGACTGCGTGGCCAGCACATACGTGTGGTAGCCCAGGTGCATGAACTGCGAGTTCAGGCTCGTGGGCAGGTCCGGCAGGAAGTACGCCGCGCCGGTGAAGAGGATGGGGGCCACCTCTCCCGCGCCTCGGGAGACGGCCAGCACCGCGCCGGTGAGGATGCCCGGCAGCGCGCCCGGCAGCACCACCCGCGCCAGCGTCTGCGACTGGGTGGCCCCCAGCGCGAGGCTCGCGGTGCGCTGCTCCTGCGGCACGGCGCGCAGCGCTTCTTCCGTGGACACGATGACGACGGGCAGGGTGAGCACCGCCAGCGTGAGCGACGCCCAGAGGATGCCCGGCTGGGCCCAGTGCATCTCCTCGTAGCCCAGCGCGCGGTCCAGGCCCTTGCCCACGAAGAGGATGAAGAAGCCCAGGCCGAAGAGGCCGAACACGATGGACGGCACGCCCGCCAGGTTCGCCACCGCCACGCGCACCGCGCGGGCCAGGAGGCTGGAGGGCGGCGCGTACTCGTGCAGGTACACCGCCGTGAGGACGCCCACCGGCATCACCGCCAGGGTCATCAGCAGCGTGAGCGCCGCGGTGCCGAAGAGGGCGGGGAAGATGCCGCCGCCCATCATCCCGTCCGTGGGCGCCTGCGTGAGGAACCGCCAGGACACGTGGCTCCAGCCGCCCTGGACGACGTCCAGGAGGATGAGGGCCAGCATGGCCACCATGACGAACGCGGCCAGCCCCGTGAGGGACATGAGCGACAGGCCCACGACCTTGCGTGTGGCGTGCTTCACCCCGCACCTCCCTTGAGCCGCTGGATGACCTTCTTCGTCCACATCCCCGCGAGCAGGTTGAGCACGAAGGTGAAGAGGAACAGCTCCACGCCGATGAAGAAGAGCAGCGCGTAGTGCGGGCTGCCCACCACCACCTCGCCCATCTCCGCGGCGATGGTGGCGGACAGCGACCGGACGGAGTCGCCCAGGTTCCAGGACACGATGGCGGCGTTGCCGGAGGCCATGAGGACGATCATCGTCTCACCGATGGCGCGCCCGAAGCCCAGCACGCACGCGGCGAGGATGCCGGGGGCCGCCGCCGGGAGCACCACCTTCCACGCCGTCTCCCAGGGGGTGGCCCCCAGCGCCAGGGACGCCTCCCGGTAGCTGCGCGGCACGGCGGTGAGCGCGTCCTCCGTCACCGTGAAGATGACCGGCACGATGGCCAGCGCCAGGCCCAGGCCCGCCACCACCGCGTTGAGCCGGGACGTGAAGCCGAACGTCTCCTGGAGGAAGGAGGCCATCACCATCAGCGCGAAGAAGCCCAGCACCACGGACGGGATGCCGGCGAGCAGCTCGATGGTGGGCTTGAGGATTTCACGCAGGCGGCGCGGGGCGAACTCCGCGGCGAACAGCGCGCCGAAGATGCCCAGGGGCACGGCCACCAGCATGGACACGGCCGTCGTCTTCAGCGTGCCGATGAAGAGCGGGATCATGCTGACCTTGGGGACGCCGGACACCGGCTGCCACACGTAGCCCAGGGGCCTTCCCTTCCGCACCATCTGCGGGAGGAACATCTTGGAGAAGCTGGCCTCCTCGCGCGCCGCCGCGTCGGTGACGAGCGTCAGGGCCTCCTTCGCCACGAAGACGAGGATGAGCACCAGGGCGGCGATGCCCGTGAAGGCCACCGCGGTGATCAACGCGGCGATGGCCTTCTCCTTCACCTGGCGCCGGCGTGCCGCGGGCGACAGCGTGGGCAGCGCCACCGGGGGCGCGAGGTCCTGCTCCTGCATGACGGCCTGTCTATCCAACATGGGAACCCCGCGCCGGGTGACAATCGCGTGACGCCAACTACTTCACAGGGAAGTAGCCGACCTGGGTGACGATGGCCTGACCCTCGGCGGACAGCGCGAAGTCGATGAAGGCCTTCACCTCGCCCGCGGGCGGCTTGCCCAGGTAGAAGAACAGGTCGCGCGACAGGGGGTACTTGCCGCTCTTCACGTTCTCCGCGCTGGGGGCGAAGGACTCGTTGCCCTTCTTCACCTTCAGCTCCTTGATGCCCTTGCCGTACGCGGCGCCGCCGTAGCCGATGCCGTTCTTCTCCTTGGCCACCGCGTTGACCACCGCGGCCGTGCCGGGGAGCGTCTGCGCCTCCGGGGCGAAGTCCTCGCCGCCCAGCACGTGGTCCTTCACGAAGACGTAGGTGCCGGAGGAGTTCTCACGCGAGTACGGGACGATGGGGGCGTCCTGCCCGCCCACGTCCTTCCAGTTCGTCGTGTCGCCCAGGTAGATGGACTTGAGCTGCTCCGCCGAGAGCGCGTCCACCTTGTTCGTCTCATTGACGTAGAAGGTGACGCCGTCCTTGGCCACGGACAGCGCGGTGGGCGGGGCGTTGTTGCGGGCGCGGATCTTCGCGGCCTCCGCCTCCTTGATCTCCCGGCTGGACATGGCGATGTCGGTGGTGCCGTTCTGCAGGGCCGCCAGGCCCGTGCCGGAGCCGCCGCCCGTCACTTGAATCTTCGTGGCGGGGTTCTTCTTCATGAACGCCTCCGCCCAGCGCTGGGCGAGGATGACCATGGTGTCCGAGCCCTTCACCGTCACCGTGCCTGCCTGGGCGGTCAGCGGGAGGACGGCGAGCCCGAAGGCGACGAAGCTTGAGAGCAGAGTCTTCTTCATGAGGTGTCTCCTCCCCGACGGGAGTCGAGGTCGCGTGACGATCTATGGAGCAGATGTGGCCGTTTGACGGCCCTTGCGTGACAAATGGGTAACGGAAGCGGGCGCCTGGCTACCCGGCCGCCGGGTCCACGATGCGGTAGCCCACCCCGCGCACCGTCTCCAGGAGGGCGCGGGCAGGGCCCAGCTTGTCGCGCAGGCGCATCACGTGCGTGTCGATGGTGCGCGTCTCCAGCGCGCTGGACAGGCCCCAGACCTGCTCCAGCAGTTGCTCGCGGGTCTGCACCCGGCCCAGCCGGGCCATGAGGTACTCCAGCAGGCGGAACTCCAGCGCGGTGAGGGGCGTCTCCTTCTCCTCCACGAAGAAGCGGTGCTGGGTGACGTCCAGGCGCAGGGGGCCCAGCGCCAGGGGCGGGGTGCCCTCCTGGGGCGAGGACGTGCGCCGGAGGATGGCCTTGAGCCGCAGCACCAGCTCGCGCACGGAGAAGGGCTTGACGACATAGTCGTCCGCGCCGACCTCGAAGCCGCGGATGCGGTCCGCCTCCTCGCTCTTCGCGGTGAGCATGACGATGAGCACGTCGCGCAGGCGGGGGTTGGCGCGCAGGTGGCGGCAGACCTCGATGCCGGAGAGGTCCGGCAGCATCAGGTCCAGCAGCACCACGTCCGGGGACTGCTCGCGCGCGGCGGTGAGCGCCGCCTCCCCGGTGAAGGCCACGCGCGTGGTGAAGCCCGCGCCGCGCAGGTTGAAGTCGATGAGCTCCGCGAGGTCGCGCTCGTCGTCGACGATGAGTACGTGGGACATGGCGGGCACGTACTGTGCGCGCATCGCTTCGCGCCTACGTGACGCGCCGGCAACAAGTGCGTCACGTCCGTCACGGGACGGTGTGCGCGACAAACGACGGGCGCGGACGGGCCCCGGGGAGAAGGGGGACGGGGCCGTCCGCGCCGCTTGTCCTCGCCCGGGTTGCGCGAGGCCATCCTCGGCGTACGGCCTGGCGCCTCCGCGCCGTGACCGTCGCCATTGCATGGGGTGGGTGCGCCCCGCGTGGCGGCGTCCACGCCGCGCGCATCAGGGGCCATGAAGCCCGTGAAGGCGACGGTGCGGTGCGGACGGCCGCGCGACCGGCGGGGGACCGCGAACGTCAGACGGCGGCTTCTTCGTCCTGGGCCGCGCGGCGCGGCAGTTGTCTGCGGCGCAGCGCGATGTCCGGCGCATCCAGCGCGTCAGGCGGGGCCACGAGGGCCACGCCGCGCAGCGCGGGCCGCAGCGAGGCGAGGAACGCGGCCAGGCCGCATTCCGCGGGGACCGGTTCGACGAGCAGGCCGCCCGAGCGGCGGTGCTTCTCCGCGAAGACCTTGATGCCGACGTCGGCTCGGGGATGGTCTTCCTCGGAGGGGCTCTGGGTGCCCTGGCCCTCGCTCATCGGGACGATGGGCGTGAAGGGCTTCGAGGGCGCCATCACCCCGGGCAGGACCCCGAGCCCGATGAGGACCAGCGCGATCAGCTTCAGCTTCAGCAGGTGGCTCACGCGCGCCACGACCGACGCGCGCGCATGCTCCAGGCCGTGTCCGGCGCCGGGAACCGCGAGGGCTGTGGCCTGGAGGGGACGCATGGGTCACGAATGCACGAACAGCCTGGGGCAAGGCTGATCCCTGCATGTGACGGGGGTGTTACGCAAGCCTCCGGGAGGGGAGGGCCGCATCTTTCCGGGACAGGCCTCTCTTCGCGCGCGCCTCATCGCCCGCGAGGGCGGCTCACGGGCGCCGCAGGGAGCGCCCCGGCGCCGCCATCCATTGCAGGGTGAACACGCGTCCCTCGGGCCGCAGCGCGACCGCGCAGCCCTTGCGGAGCTTGTCCGGCAGGGCATGGCCCAGCGCGAGCGCGGCGGCGCGCTCCAGCGAGGGGTTGTGTCCCACCAGCGCCCAGCCCGGGCCCACGTCGCGCGCCAGCTTGAGCACGTGGCGGGCCGCGCCCTTCATGGGGACGAGCGCGGGGTGGACCTCCACGTGGGACAGGCCGAGCGCGTCCGCGAGCAGCTCCGCGGTCTGCACCGCGCGCACCAGGGGGCTGGTGATGATGCCCATGAGCGGCGTGAGGCGCGTGAGCTTCTTCGCGTGCTGACGGAAGGCGGCGCGGCCCTGGGGCGTGAGGGCACGGGCCTCGTCGCCCAGGGCGTGGGAGTCCTCGGCCACGGCGTGGCGCACGAGGAGGAGGGGCAGGTCGCGTTCGGCCATGGGCGGGCGTTGTAGTGCGTTTCGCGCCCGCGGGGATGTGACGAACGGGTGGACTGCCGTGTGGAGCACGCACGACCGGGTTCTCGTTTCCGCCGCGTATCCACACCGGCGGCCCGGGGGGCGGTAGTTCATCCGCCAGAGGAAAATTGCCGCTACCCGAAAAGGCACACGCGGCACCGCCATGGAACTGCCAGGAAATTGGCGGATGCCGTATTAGATTTGGATGTCCAATTTTGCTTGTTTAGAGAGACAATGAACCTCGAAGGCGCGCCGGCTCCCCATCCGACACGGCAGGTGCTGGTCCTGGTCAACACGGACCATGAGGACACGCCCTACGACGAGTGGGCCGCGGGGACGGATCTCCAGCTCACCCTCCTGTGTTCCGAGGAGAAGGCCCCGGGCTACCGCCACCTTCCCCGCGTGTGGTCCTTTCCCAACTACCGGACCAATGGCCAGGTCGAACAGACGGCCCTCCGCCTGGCGAAAGAGATTGGCTTTTGCGCCCTGTTCGCCAAGGGCGAGGTGGACATCCTCCGCGCGGGCAGGCTCCGGGATGCGCTGGGCCTTCCGGGGCAGGGCTTCCAGAGCGCGCTTGTCTTTCGGGACAAGCTGCTGATGAAGGCCCGCCTCCGGGAGGGGGGCGTCCCGGTCGCGGTGGCCGCGCGCGTCACCACCGCGTGTGATCTGCTCGAGTTCGTCGAGGCCCACGGCCTCCCGGTCGTCATCAAGCCGGTGCTGGGCTCCGGCTCCCTGGACACGCGGGTCATCCGTGACGAGGCGGCGCTGGAGGCCCTGCTGGTGAGAGGCATTGCGCCGGATATGGCGGTGGAGAAGTTCGTCGAGGGCACGATGTACCACGTGGATGGGTTGATGGCCCATTCGGAGGTCGTGGAGATCCACCCCTCGACGTATGTCAATGATTGCCTTTCGTTTCAGCGGGACGAGTTCCTCGGGGGGTACCTCCTCCGGGAGGCCCATCCCCTGCGCGAGCGCCTCAACCGGTTCACCCGGCAGGCCCTGCGGGCCCTGCCGACTCCCCCGCATATGACCTTCCATGCGGAGGTCTGGCACACCCCGGATGACCGGCTGGTGCTCTGTGAAATCGCCAGCCGCACGGCGGGCTGCCGCTTCAACACGACCTTCGAGCTGGGCCGTGGGTTCAACCTGGACCGGAACTGGTTCAACGCGCAATGCGGGCTGCCGGTGGACGTCCCGCCGGCCCGCAGCCCCGGCGCCGACGGACGGATGTCGGGCTGGTGCGTCGTCTACCCCCGGGACGGCCTCCTCACCGGGATCCCCGAGGGCACGCCGCCTCCCGGCGTCCACCAACTGCGCCTCAACGGGAGGCCCGGACAGACGCACCACGGGGGCTACAAGTCCGGAGACTACCTGGCGGGGTTCATCCTGAAGGGCGATTCCGAGGAGCAGCTCCAGTCGCGGATCCGCGAGGCCGCCACCTGGTTCGAGGGCCACACCACCTGGAGGAAGGAGCAACCATGAGTCTGAAGCTCTACAGCTACTACCGCTCGACGGCCTCCTACCGGGTCCGCATCGCGCTGAACCTCAAGGGCCTCGCGTACCAGTACCAGGGCGTTCGCGGCCTGAGGAAGGGGGAGCCCGAGTTCACGGAGCGCTACCTCGCGCTCAACCCCCAGGGCCTGGTGCCGCTGCTCGTGGATGGAGAGGTCCCCATCAGCCAGTCCCTGGCCATCATCGAGTACCTGGAGGAGCGGCACCCGGAGCCGCCGCTGCTGCCCCGCGAGCCCGCCGCCCGCGCCTGCGTCCGGAGCCTCGCGCTGTACGTCGCCTGTGACGTCCACCCGCTGAACATCATGCGCGTGAGGAAGTACCTCACGCAGCCCCTGGGCCACTCGCAGGAAGAGAAGATGGAGTGGTACCGCCACTGGGCCGTCACCGGCTTCGAGGCGCTGGAGCGCATGTTGGAGCGCAGCCCACACCGGGGGAAGTGCTGCCACGGGGACACGCCCACCCTGGCGGACCTGTGCCTGGTGCCGCAGGTCTACAACGCCGAGCGCTTCAAGCTCCCCCTGGATGCCTACCCCACGCTGAAGCGCATCCACGACCACTGTATGACATTGCCGGCGTTCATCGCCGCCCAGCCGCACCTGCAACCCGACGTCAGTGAGTACGCCCCGAACGAGGAGTACTGACCCGCGCGCCGGGCGGCGTCCGCGATAACGGCCGCCCCAGGTCCCTTCCCACCGCCTTCCTCCCACCCACGCGTCCCCCCCAGGGGCCGCGAATGGACTCCCCTTTGCCGGAAACCCAGCGGGCCGCGCCCTTCCGCGCGACGCCCCCTGGCCCGGCCCTGCCCAGGAACGCCCAGGAGAACGCCGATGCCAGACCTTTCGACGGCGCCCGTGCACGCCTTGTCCTTCCTCGCGGTCGCGCTGGCGCTCCGCGCCGCGGACGCCCTCTACTACCGCGACTCCCAGCGCATCCTCCGCCTGCTCAAGCTCGAGGGGACCGCCCGGAAGGGCGAGCGGTACTACCAGCGGTTCGACGCCCTCTTCGCGCTCTTCCCGTTCCTCTGGTCGTGGTGCGACATCCTCGCGGCCAACCTCGCCGCCGCGCACTTCGCGCACCCCGCGCTCTATGTGCTGCTCGTGCTGTTCGTGGGGACCCGGTTCCGGGCGCTCCAGGAGGCGGCCCATACCGCGACCCACTCGGGCCTCTGCAAGTCACGGCCATGGCAGTGGGCGCTCTCCAACGTCTTCTTCCAGTACCCCTGCTTCAAACCAGACATGCACCACCGCTACACCTACCATGTCCTGGATCACCACCATCACGCGAACGAGCCAGGCCGGGATCCGAACGTCACCCGGTTCATCTCCGTGGGGTTCGTCCCCGGACTGACGCGGGCGCAGTTCCACTGGAAGCTCCTCCACCCGCTCACGGCCGCGGGGTTCGCGGAGACCTTCCGTGCCATGGCCATCAACAGCCTGCGCAACCAGCGGGTGTCCAACCTCGCCGTGCGGGTGCTGGTCGTCGCCGGAGTGGTGGCGGGGTTCACCTGGGCCTTCGGGCCAAAGGGGCTCCTGCTGGGCTTCCTCCTGCCGCTCGTCACGGCCTACCCGCTGTACTCGTGGCTCTCCGTCCTGGCCGAGCATCGCTGGTACGTCCACTGCGACGAAGAGGACCGGGTGGCGCGCGAGTGCATCAACGGGCGCCCCACGGACTACTCGGGGCCGCTCGGCTGGTTGGTGAAGCACGCCATCTTCCCCGCCACGGACCACTACCACCTGGCCCACTCCATCTACCCGCATCTGCGGTGGAACTATGTCCGGGCGGTGGACCTGGCGCTGAAGAAGAAGGACCCCCGCTACGCCCGCCATCTCAGCCATGGCCTCTTCTGGTCCTCGACGGAGCGCCCCTCGGCCCTGTCGGAGCTGCGGGACCGGCTGACCGCGACGGACGACCCGGAGCTCGCTGGCTGGGCCCGTGAGCTCGCCGTCGAGGCCCCCCGGGTGACGTCCGCCCAGGCCCACGCGAGGGAGTGATGCCCATGCCCGTGCACGACCGCCCCCTGTCCTCTCCCGGAGTTCCCATGACCCCGCACAACCCCGCCCTGGACGACATCCCGCTCTCCGTCTTCGACGACATCGAGAAGCGCATCGCGGAGCTGAAGCACCCGCACTTCCTGCGCCTGCACCAGGGCAAGAGCACCTTCGCGCCCTGTGCCCGCATGCACGACTGGCAGCACTCGGACTTCGCGCTGCGCGCCCACGAGCACGCGCCGCCGGGCGGCATCCCCATGCTGCGGCGGAGGATCGTGGAGCACCTGCGGGAGCAGTCGCGCCAGCAGGTCCGCGAAGAGCACGTCGTCATCACCTGCGGGGCGACGCACGGCATCGGGTCCGCGCTCCGGGCCATGCTCCAGCCAGGCGACGAGGTCCTCATCATGTCGCCGCAGTGGCTGTTCGTGACGGGCCTGGTGCGCGCGGCGGGCGGCCGTCCCGTGGAGGTCCCCGTCTTCCTGGAGCTGAGCCGGGATCGGCACTTCGACTTCGTCGCGGCGCTCGAGGCGGCGGTGACGCCGAGGACGCGCGCCATCTACTTCAACACCCCGAACAACCCCACGGGCTTCTCGCTCGACCGGGAGGCCCAGGAGCGGCTGGCGCGGTTCGCGCGGCGCCACGAGCTGTGGCTCATCTCCGACAACGCCTACGCGCTCTATGACTTCACGGAGCCGGGCTTCCTGGACATCTCCCAGCTCCCGGACGCGGCGGACCGCACGTTCTCCGTCCATTCCTTCAGCAAGACGTACGCGATGCCGGGCTACCGCGTGGGCTTCGTGGTCGCCCCGGAGGCCATGGCGCTCCGGATGAAGAAGTGGGGGCTGTACTCGCTCTACTCGCTGGCGAGCGCCTCCCAGTACGGGGCCTTCCAGGCGCTGGGCACGCCCCCGGACGTCCTGGAGGGGCACCGCGCCCGGGCCCGCGAGGCCCGCGACATCACGATGCGGGAGCTGAAGGTGCCCTGCACCCGGGTGGAGGGGGGCTTCTACACCTTCCTGGACCTCTCCCAGTGGAAGCACGGGAGCGAGAGCGAGTTCCTCGCCCGCGCCATCCAGGCCGGCGTCTCCGTCGCGCCGGGCATCGCCTTCGGCCAGCACTGCCGCCCGTTCGCGCGGCTGTGCTTCACGGCGGTCGGCCACGAGGACCTCCGCATCGCCATTCAACGCCTGAACGCCGTCTACACCCACGCACCCTGAGGGGGGAGAGCGCATGTCTCGCACGCACGAAGCACACGCGGTCGCACGCAAGGTCCGCCAGCCGGCTCCGATGAGCCTCTGGGAGTTCGTCGTGGGGCAGGCCCGGGAGCGGGCCGCCCGCCAGGCCCTGGGCCTGAAGGTGAACCTGTACCGGGGCTACGAGGTCGAGGCGCTGGGCCGGGCCATGGAGTCCCTGGACCTGATGCGCAACTGCCGCCTCGAGTGCCTGATGGTGGGCGACTCATACTTCATGACGCACCTGGGCCGCCCCAGCACCCGGCTGGCGACGGTGGAGGAGCAGGTGTGGGGCATGGACCAGATGCTCACGCTCCTCCAGGAGGTGCGCGGGGCGATGACCCGCGCGTTCCCCGCCTACCGCCGCCCGTTCCTCCTGGGCGACATGCCGGACGGCGCGGCCTCGACGCCGGTGGTGGCGCTGCGGAGCGCGGAGGTGATGGTGGAGGCGGGCGCGGAGGTGCTGAAGGTGGAGGTCACCTCCGACGCGTCCCTCGCCGTCCTGGAGGCGCTGTGCCAGGAGGGCTTCGCCGTCATCGCCCACCTGGGCTACACCCCGCAGGGAGGCGTCACCCGGCGCTACGGCGACACGCTCGCCGAGGCCCGGGAGATCTTCGCGGGCAGCCGGCGGGTGCGGGACCTGGGCGCGTGCGGCCTGGTGCTGGAGATGGTGGGCGAGCCCGTCAACCAGGCGCTGTGCCGGCCCTCGCCCCAGGCGCTCCCCGTCTACAGCATCTTCAGCGGCAAGGCGCCTTGCGGCGGCCAGTCCATCAACGTCTGGGACTCCGTCTTCCTGCCTTCCTTCAAGGGCAAGTACTTCCCGCCCACCGCCGAGCACCCGGTCTCCGCCTTCCCCGGCGTCTACACGCAGGAGGTCATCGCGCGGAAGGTGGCGGAGATGCTGCGGCTGACGCTCGCGGGCGACTTCCCGCTCTCCCCGCCGTCCAAGCTGAGCCCGGCCGAGCAGGAGGAGCTGCGCTCCATCGACCCCTGGGCCGCGACGCCCTGAACCACCGCCAACCCGCAATCGCTGAATCCCCCTGGGGTGAAACCATGCAGAAGCCTGCCGAGACCCTTCACGCAAGTCCCCGCGCCATCTTCGACGAGCACGAGTCGGCGGTCCGCACCTACTGCCGGAAGTTCCCGGCGGTCTTCAGCCGCGCGCTGGGGCACCGCCTCTGGGACGAGGAGGGGCGGGAGTACACCGACTTCCTCTCCGGCGCGGGTGCCCTCAACTACGGACACAACCACCCGGTCATCAAGCGTCAGGTCATCGAATACCTCGAGCAGGACGGCATCACCCACTCGATGGACCTGCACACGCAGGCCAAGCGCGACTTCATGCAGGCCCTGGTGGACGTCATCCTCAAGCCCCGGAAGCTGGACTACCGCATCCAGTTCACCGGCCCCACGGGGAGCAACGCCGTGGAGGGGGCCCTCAAGATCGTCCGCAAGGCCACGGGGCGCGCGTCGGTCATCGCGTTCACCAATGGCTTCCACGGGATGTCGCTCGGGGCGCTCGCGGCGACGGGCACGGCGATGAAGCGTGCGGGCGCGGGCCTTCCCCTCGCGCACGTCACGCGGATGCCGTTCGACGGGTACTTCGGTGAGGGCCGGGACACGCTCGAGTACGTCGAGGCGCTGCTGGAGGATCCGGGCAGCGGCGTGGAGCTTCCGGCGGCCTTCATCCTGGAGACGGTGCAGGGGGAGGGCGGCGTCATCGCCGCGAGCAGGGGCTGGCTCCAGCGGCTCCAGGCCCTGGCCCGGCGCAAGGGCATCCTGCTCATCGTCGACGACATCCAGGCGGGCTGCGGGCGCACGGGCACCTTCTTCAGCTTCGAGGACGCGGGGCTCGTGCCCGACGTCGTCACCCTCTCCAAGTCCATTGGCGGCCTGGGCCTGCCCATGGCGCTGGTGCTGGTGAAGCCGGAGCTGGACGTGCAGCAGCCCGGGGAGCACAGCGGCACCTTCCGCGGCAACAACCTGGCCTTCGTCGCCGCCCGGGCCGCGCTCTCCTTCTGGGCGGATCCCCTCTTCGAGAAGGAGCTCCAGGTGCGGTGCGCGCTCGTGGACGAGCGCCTCCGCGGCATCGCGCGCCAGGAGGGGGCGAGGGGTTGCACCCCGCGCGGACGGGGCCTGCTGCGCGGGCTGACCTGGGCGGACCCGGGCGTCGCGGGCCGGGTGTCCCAGGCGGCCTTCCAGCGGGGACTCATCGCGGAGACCTCCGGGGCCCATGGCCACGTGCTCAAGGTCATGCCCCCGCTGACCATCGACATCGAGGCCCTCCAGAAGGGCCTGGACCTGCTGGCGGACGCCATCCAGGCGGCCCATGCAACGGCTTGAACCCGGACACCAGGAGACCCTGAACATGAACCCTACGCCCACCCCCACCTCCACCCGGGACGCGGCCGTCGAGCTGGCCATCCTCGACAAGATCGCCTCCACCTGGCCGCGGCGCGCGACGGTGAAGAAGCCGGAGCTGGACCTGGAGGGACTCTTCCAGCCGGAGCTGCCGGACTACCCCATCGCCCTCGTGCCGTTCCGGGACCACCCGCGCTTCGCCGAGGCGCCCGAGGAGCGCAAGCAGGCCCTGCTCTCCTGGGCGTGGATGGCCTACAACCGCAACACCATCATGAACGAGGAGAAGATCGCCAACCCGGCGTTCGAGCTCCTCATGCATGCGCGCTTCCCCGGGACGAACCATCCGGGCATCAAGCGGACGGTGGTGCAGGCGCTGGTCGACGAGAACTACCACACGTTCATGCACCTGAGCGCCACGCTCGTCACCGAGCGCAAGCGCGGGCTCGTCTTCAACGAGTCCCTGCTCCCGGACTCCCTCGCGTGCCGCATGCTCCAGGCCGCCCGGGCGCGCGCGGCGGATGCCTGGGAGCAGGACCTGCTCACGCTCGCCTACGCGGTGGTGACGGAGATCAGCATCAACGCCTACCTGAACCTGCTGTCCAGGGATCAGTCCATCCAGCCCATCAACCGCATGACGACGGAGCTGCACAACCGCGACGAGTTCTCCCACGCGCTGGTCCTCGCGGAGATCGCCAAGTCCGTCTACGTCCACATGAACGACGCGATGCGCGAGTGCTTCATCCGGGCCCTGCCGGAGGCGCTGCGCGGCATCGCGTCGAGCGACTACAAGACGTGGCGCGCCATCCTGGAGCACCTCGGCTTCGAGCACGTGGACGAGATCATCGGGGACCTGGAGGGGCGGACGGGCTCGCGCGTGCTCGTCCGGGACTACTCGGGCCTCAAGCACCTGGCGAGCGAGCTGGGCATCCTCGAGCGCATGGACTTCGAGTTCGCCTGAGCCACGAGGATGACACCCATGACCCCCGCCGACATCGAATCCCAGCTCCGCTCCGAGGACGTCCAGGTCGTGTGCGACGCGCTCGTGAGCCTGACGCTCAACCATGCCGCGCTGCCGGGACTGGAGGCGCACATCCAGCGCCTGCTGGAGCACCCGCACCCCCAGGTCCGCCGCACCGCGGCCATCTGTCAGGGCTACACCTTCGGCCCCCTCATGGGGGAGGCGAAGAAGTAGCGGCGGCACGCACGTCCCTCGAGGCTTGAACCATGAACGGCACTCCCCAGGGCCTCCGGGCCCGCCTGTCCGAGCAGCTCCATGCCACCGCGGGAGGGCTCCCGGCGGCGTACTGGTATCTCTGGGCGGGCACGCTGGTGAACCGGCTGGGCGGCTTCGTGGTGCCCTTCCTGACCTTCTACCTCACGCGGGAGTGTGGCCTGTCGGTGGCGCAGGCCGGGCTCGTCGCCTCCCTCCATGGCGTGGGGGCGGTGGCGGCCGGCCTGGTGGGCGGAGCGCTCGCGGATCGGCTGGGGCGGCGCACCACGCTCGTCGGCGGGCTGTGGTCGGGCGCGGCCGGGATGGTGTTGCTCGGCTTCTCGCGGACGCCCGCGGAGATCTCCGTGGCGGCCCTGGTGGCCGGGTTCCTCGGGGAGCTGTACCGGCCCGTCGTCTCCGCGGCCGTCACGGATCTGGTGCCGGCTCCGGAGCGGACGCGAGCCTTCGGGCTGCTCTACTGGGCGGTGAACCTGGGCTTCGCCATCGGCGTCCCGCTGGCGGGGCTCGCGGCCCGGTCCAGCTTCCGCATCCTCTTCCTGGCCGACGCGCTCACCACGTTCCTCTACGGCCTGCTCGTGTGGTGGAAGGTGCCGGAGACGCGGGGCTCACGCCCGCCGCCGGGCGCGAGGCCGTCCTCCGCGGAGCCGTTCCGGGACCCGGTGTTCCTCGCCTTCAGCCTGCCTGTCCTGGTCCTGGCCATCATCTTCTACCAGGGCCAGGCCACGCTCTCGCTGGACCTGGCCGCTCGCGGCATGTCCCCGGCGGTCTTCGGTGGGGTGCTCGCGGTCAACGGCCTGCTCATCATGCTGGTGCAGCCGTTCGCCAGCCGCGTCGTCGGGCGGATGCGCCGCTCCAGCGCGCTCGCGGGGGCGGCCGTCCTCACCGGCATCGGCTTCGGGCTCCACGCGGTGACGGAGGGCGCGCTGCTGGCCGCGCTCGCCGTGGGCATCTGGACCCTGGGGGAGATCGTCCAGGCGCCCCTGAAGCCCTCCGTGGTGTCGGACCTGTCGCCCCCCGAACTGCGCGGGAGCTACCAGGGGGCCTTCCACATGCTGGGAGGACTCGCCGCGTTCGTGGCCCCCGCGCTCGGTGGGTGGGTGCTGCAGCACGGGGGCTCCCGGGTGCTCTGGGGCGGCTGCCTCCTCCTGGGGCTCGCCGCCGCTGGCTGGCACCTGCTCATCGCTGGCGCACGCAGGCGCCGCATCGAAGCGCTCCACGCCGGGACGCCCGGGCTGGCGGCACGCCTGGAGTGACGAGCGGGTGGACTGCTGAGTGGACTACTCCACACCGCCCAGGAGGAAGGCGAGCAGGAGCAGCGCGAGCACGCCGGTGGTGATGGCGGCGAAGGTGCGGTCCTTCTGCGCGCGGAAGATGCCCAGGGACAGGGCCACGCGCAGCACGGGCACGGTGATCATCACCAGGAGCCCCGCCATCACGAAGGACTGGCCGCGCACGGCCATGACGCCCTCGAAGACGTCCGGCAGCCGGTGCGGCACGGAGTCGGGAGCGGTGAGGCGCTGGAGCGCGTCCGGCGAGGAGAAGTAGTCCGGGTGGCGGAAGAACGTCATCACCATGCCGCAGGTGACGAGCGACAGGCTGAGCAGCACTCCCCCGCGCAGGAGCTGGCTGATGAGCAGCTCCGGCGTGAGCGGCACCACCTCGTCCCGCGCGACGGCGGCGCTGGTGGTCGTCTCGGGTGGAGACGGAGGTTCGGCGGGCTCGGTCATCCGTGGATCCCCTTGGACAGCATCTCGTACGACACCCACAGCAGCACGGCCACGAAGAGCATGCGCAGGGAGCCGCTCTTGAGCTTGGTGAGGAAGCGCGAGCCCGCGAACGCGCCCAGCGTGACGCCCACGCAGACGGGGCCGGCGATGAACGGGTCGATGTCCCCTCGCGCGAAGTAGATGCCCGCGCTGGCCGCCGCCGTGACGCCAATCATGAAGTTGCTGGTGGCGGTGGAGACCTTGATGGGCAGCCCCATGGCCAGGTCCATGGCCGGCACCTTCAGCGCGCCGGAGCCAATGCCCAACAGGCCGCTCACCGTGCCCGCGATGTACATGAGCCCCAGGCCCACGAGCGGCCGGTGCACGCGGTACGCCACCTCGCCGCCGGTGGACACGTCGTAGTAGCTGCCGTGCAGCCCCAGCCGGTCCGCGACGGCATCCGGCGGCGGCTCCTGGCGCGGGCCGCCGTCCTCGCGCAGCTTGCGCAGCATCGCGAGCGCCGAGTAGGCCATCACCGCGCCGAAGAGGAAGTACAGCGCGCGGCCGCCCACCATGCCCGCGAGCATCGCGCCCGTGACGGCGCCCGCCACGGTGGCCAGCTCCAGGAACATGGCCACGCGCATGTTGGCCAGGCCGTCACGCACGTACGCCGCCGCCGCGCCGCTGGACGTGGCGATGACGGACACGATGGAGGCCCCCACCGCGTAGCGGATGTCCACCTTCAGCACGAGCGTGAGGACGGGGATGAGGATGAGGCCACCGCCCAGGCCCAGCAGCGAACCCAGCAGGCCCGCTCCAACGGAGACACACAGCACGATGGCGACGAAGTTGAACGGAGTGGCGTCCAAGGCGACGGCCATCTTCCTCCTGGCCCTCCCGCATGCAAGCGCTTCACGCGGAGACCGCCTGGTCGCCCGCCCTGGACCGTCCCCCCAGGGCGAGGGGACGGTGGACCCTCAACGTTGGCGGGACGCGTCGGAGGGCTGCGGGTCGTGCGCAGGAGGTGTGTCCGGGGGCTGCGGCACGGGCCAACCCTGGAACAACGGCCAACCCCGGTAGGGGTTGCCATGGGTGGGCTCTTCCGTGGGTTCCTGGAGTTCACGACGGTGCTGCCCGGGGTGGGGTGGCGTGCGCAGCAGCACCCACGCGAGCACGATGCACAGCAGGCTCATCGCGACGATGCTCCACGCGCGTGTGCGGGGCTCCAGCTCCATCTAGAAGCGCCCCCGCTTGAGCAGGTCGCCCTTGGAGAGCGAACCCAGCAGGCGCCGGCTCCCGTCCACCACGGGCAACCGGTCCAGCTCCGTGTGGCCGAACCTCGCGGCCACCTCCGCCAGGGACAGGTCCGGGGTGATGGGCTTCACGCCGGTGTCCATCACGTCCGCGGCCACGGTGGCCTGGAGCAGGGAGTGGTCCGGCAGGTGTCCCTTGAGCGCGTCCAGGGTGATGACGCCCAGGAGGCGCCCCTCCGCGTCGGTGACGTAGAGGTCCGCGCCCGCGGGCTGCTCCAGCAGCAGCACCACCACCTCGTCGAAGGGCGCGGAGGGCGGCACCCGCTGCGTGGCCGCTGACAGGAGCGAGCGCACGCCCTCCTCCCGCAGCCAGTGCGGCACGGTGGCGGGCACGCGAACGTCGCGCTTCGCGAGCACGGACGTGTAGAGCGACTCCGGCTCCAGCCGGCGGCTGACGACGGCGGCGACCACCGCGGCGAGCATCAGCGGGAGGATGAGGTCGTAGTCGCCGGTCATCTCGAAGATCATCAGCACCGCGGACACGGACGCATGCGTGGTGCCCGCGAGCACCGCGCCCATGCCGAGCAGCGCGTAGGCCCCGCTGGGCGCCGCGCCCCCTGGGAGCGCCCGCTCCACCAGCATCCCGAACGCGCCGCCCAGCAGCGCGCCGAAGAAGAGGGACGGGGTGAAGAGCCCGCCCGGCACCCCCGCGCCCGCGCACAGCGACGTCACCGCCAGCTTCGCCAGGGGCAGGAGGAGCAGCAGCGTGAGGGGCAGCGTCCCGTGCAGCGCCATGTTCACGGAGTCGTAGCCGTTGCCCATGAGGTACGGCCCCGCGACGGCGGTGGCGCCCACCACGGTCATCGCGACCAGCGGCATGAACGGGGTGAGCCACGAGGGCAGCCTGTCCAGCAGGTCCGACGTGAAGTTGATGCCGCGCACGTAGAGCGCGGAGGCCCCGCCCACGAGCACGCCCAGCAGCAGCGCGAGCACCAGCTCCCGCGGGTGGGTGAGGGCGTAGTGGGGGATGACGTAGCTGGGGTGGTCCGCGATGAGGGTGCGCGACACGAGCGTCGCCACCACGCACGACACGACGATGGGGCCGAAGAGCTCCAGCGCGAAGCTGCCCAGCAGCACCTCCAGGCCGAAGAGGGCCGCGCCGATGGGGACGTTGTACGCGGACGCGATGCCCGCCGAGGCGCCGCACGCCACCAGCAAGCGCGCCTGGCCCGGCCCCAGCTTCAGCCACCCGGACAGCGCGGATCCGCTCGCCGCGCCCGTCTGGAGGAGCGCGCCCTCGCGGCCCAGCGGCGCGCCCAGGGCCACCGCGATGATGGACACGAAGCCGCGCAAGAGCGCGCGAGGGAAGGGCAGCCGGCCGGACTTCACCCAGATGGATTCGATGATGCCCGCGGTGCCGTGGCCTCGCAGCGGCTGGCCCACCACCAGGGACACCAGCGTCACCAGCGCGCCGCCCAGCACCGGCACCAGGAACCGGCGCCAGCCCGGCGACGCGAGCGCGCCCTCCAGGAAGTGCTCCGTGGTGCTCTGCCAGAACAGGTGCTGGGTGAAGCGCAGCACGGCGAGCAGCGCCACGGCGCCCAGGCCGGAGATGAGGCCCACGCCCACCACCAGCACCCAGAAGCGCCGCTCCTGGCCCAGCATGCCCCGGAGGATCCGCCGCAGCCAGGGCGAGGGTTCCCCCGTCCTCAGGTCGGGATGTACGGCGCCGGATGCGGGTTCGGGCATGGCCTCCACACCTGTCCAATGTACGGAGGCGGGAAGGCCCTTCCCGGGACCGCACGGCGAATTCCGGCGACGCCCGTCCGGCTGCCCGCCCTCCGGACGGGCTACCTGCCCGCCTTGCCCTGCGTGCTCTTCGCGGGCTGGCGCGCTCCGGTGTCACGAGGCGGCGCGACGACAGGGGGCTGGCCCGCCGGCTCATCCGCGCGGCCCAGGTGGATTCCGGGCGGCGGAGGGCTCTTCAGCACGGACTCCGTCCGCGTCGCGGGCTCGGTGATGTCCGGCGCGAAGCGGTCCGCCAGCTCCGCGGCGGCGTCGCTCAGCTCGCGGTGCGCGACGATGGTGCGCTCCAGCGTCTTGCCCAGCCGGGCCGACGTGTCGAAGGTCTGCCGGGACTCGTCCGAGCCCGGCAGCGAGTCCTGGTACGAGAACGCGAGCGTCGCGTCCCGGCGCAGCGCATCCAGCAGCCGGGAGAGCTGCTGTTGCAGCTCCGCGTCCTGCTCCGCGCGAGGCCGCTCCAGCAGGCCCCGCTCGCCTCCGAACCAGACGCGCCCCACCTTCCCGAAGCCCTCGTCCGCGGACGCCACGGGCAGGTCCTCCATCACGAGCAGCGGGTGCACGCGGCGCGGGAAGTCCTGTTCATACAGCGCGAAGAGCAGGGTCCCGTCCGCGCGTGGGAACACCGCCGCGGTGCGCGAGCCGAAGGGGAAGAAGGGCGTGGCGGACACCTCCGCGCGCTTCGCCACGCGGGCGCGGGCCAGCGCGTCCAGCGGCGTCGCGCCCTCCATGGCGCGCCTGGGCGTGCGGCGCAGGTTGTTCATCAGGTCGCGCGCCTGGTCGATTCCCACCACCACGTTGAGCGCGCTGCCTCGCGAGTAGCCCGCGTGGTAGACGCCCACCAGCTCGAACTCGCCCGTCTTGCAGGAGATGGCGAGCACGGGCGACCCCGAGTTGCCCTGCGACAGGAGCGCGTCGATGACGAAGTCGTCGTGGTACCACTCCTTGTACTCGTCGCGGTCGTAGGCGGAGATGACCTTGCCCATGTTGGTGGCGTTGAAGACGCCCAGCGGGAAGCCGCGCACGTCCACCACGTCGCGCTCGCGCACGGCGGCGCTCCTGCCCACCTTCCACGGCATCACCGTCAGGGGCGCCTTGGACTTGATGACGGCCAGGTCCAACTGCGGATCCACCACCGCCTTGGACAGCGGGATGTCATCGCGGTCGTACTTGTCCGCCTCGTTCTCCACGATGCTCAGGCCGTCCTTCACGCGCTTGCAGCCGGAAGGCACGCCGTCCACCGGGTGCGCGTCGCTGGTGACGTCCGGCCACTCCACGACGTGCTCGTTGGTGAGCAGCAGCGTCTCCCCGGCCTGCTGCTTGTACGCGAACGCGGTGCCGTGCGCGGACACCGGCGTGCGCGTGCGGCGCACGTTGCCCTCCGCGCCGTAGGACAGGCACTCGTACACGGCGGTGCTGCGCACGCAGTACGTGTACTTCTTCCGCATCGCCTGCTCGAGGGCCCGCGCCTTGGGGGACAGCGCGGCGTAGCTGTCCGCGTACTCGCCCTCGCAGTACGGCGCGGGCGGCGGAGCCTCGGAGGGAGCCTCTGTTCCGGAGGCGGCCAGGGACACCGCCACCACCGACAGTCCGACCATCCACCCGACCATGGCCCCTCCCGCGTTGTCGCCGCTGAGGTTGTTGCTAAGGCCCGGCCCGCCCTCGTGCACCTGTGCGCGCGGGAGGCCAGGCGGATATCGCGGTGCGAAAAGCCCGCTGTCCGTCAGAAGTGACGGAGCGCGTGTCCATTCCCGGACGGGCAGGCCCCACGCGCACGCACCCGGTGGGCGCGGGCCTCACCCGTCCAGGTCGTTGAGCGCGTCGGGCGGCAGCGGCGAGGCGCCCGTCACCGTGCCGTCCAGGTCCAGGGGCAGCGTGGACGGATCGACCTCCGGCGGAGGGCTGTTCTCGAAGGGCGCGGCGAGCGTGGGGCGCGCGCCCCCGGTCCCCGGCGGCGGACGCAGCACGGGCCCCGGAGGCGGCAGCCCCGAGTGCCGCCGCGCGGCCTCCATCAGGGCGTTGTGGTGGCGGTACCGCGCCTCCACGAGCTTGTGGATGAGCAGCGGCCCGCCGGGCACGCGGCGCGCGGTGAGGGCCTGGGTGGCCTTGCGCACCGGGTAGCGCACGCGGCGGATCTGCACGCGCCAGCCCTTGGGCGTGAAGGTGAAGACGCCGTAGGCGGGGCGCAGGTCGCCGTCGCGCGGAATGCCGGCGCTGGCCACGTCCGCGATGAGCATCCGGCCCACGCGCCGGCGGTAGGGGAAGTGCAGGTGCCCGAAGGCGCACGCGGCCGCGTCCAGATGCGTGAAGAAGCGGCGCACGGCGTGGTCGTCCAGCGTGGGGTCCAGCGACTCCTCCAGGTTGCGGGGGTTCGCGTGGCAGATGAACAGGTCCTGCCCCTTGCGCGGCGTGTAGCGCAGGGAGAAGGGCATCTGTCCCAACTGCTGGAGCAGCGCGTCGCCCAACTGGTCGCGCGTCCAGCGCAGCAGCTCCGTCTTCCAGTGGTCGCGCTCGCGGTACGCACCGCCCAGGTAGTTGCCGGCCAGGTACGCGTCCGTGTTGCCCATGATGAGGGCGTGGCACTTGCTGAAGAGCAGCTCCACCGTCTCGCGCGGGTGCGCGCCGCGCAGGGCCAGGTCTCCGGCCGCGACGATGTAATCCGGCGCCACCGATTTGGTGATGTCGTCCAGCACGGCCTCGCAGGCCGGAAGGTTCCCGTGAATGTCCGCGAGGATGGCGACCCGCATGGCCGCCCCCATCCTAGCCCGTCGCCGCCGTCGGGCCAGCCGCCGAGGGTAGAAAAATGACGAAGGTACTGCCCACGTTCGGCTGGCTCTCCACCTTCACCTCGCCGTCCATCGCGCCCATCAGATGCTTCACGATGGAAAGGCCCAGCCCCGTCCCCCCCATGTCCCGGCTGCGGCCCTTGTCCACCCGGTAGAATCGCTCGAAAATCCGGGAAAGATGCTTGGGCTCGATTCCCACGCCTGTGTCTCGCACGCGCACGACACACCGGCCGCCCTCGTACGCTCCGTCCACGTCCACCCGGCCGCCCGCGGGCGTGTACTTCACCGCGTTGTCGAGCAGGTTGAGGAGCACCTGCTCGATGGCTCGCCCGTCGCCCAGCGCCACCAGCTCCGGCGGCACGTGCAACCCGATTTGCTGGTTCTTGCCCTCGGCCTTGGGGCGCACGCCCTCCGCGGCGCGGGAGACGGCCAGGGCCAGGGGCACCTCCGTGCGCTGGAAGGTCATCTCGCGCGCCTCCAGGCGGGAGAGCTCCAGCAGGTCCTCCACCAGCTCGGAGAGGCGCTCGGACTGGCGGTGGATGATCTCCACCATCTTCGGCGCCACCTGGGTGTCCTGGAGCGCGCCGCCCTGGAGCGTCTCCGCGTAGCCGCGGATGGCGGTGATGGGCGTGCGCAGCTCGTGGGAGACGTTGGCCACGAAGTCCTTGCGCACCTTCTCCAGCCGGCGCAGCTCCGTGACGTCGTGGAAGACGGCGGCGCTGCCGGGCAGGTCGCGTCCCACGGGCGTCACGCGCACGGCCAGGGTGCGCGAGTACAGCCCCTCGAGCGTCAGCTCCAGCCGCGTGGAGGCGCCTTCGTGGCAGGCGCGGGCCACCGCGTCGTTGAGGGCCTCGTTGCGGATGAGCGCCAGCGGACGCTGGCCCACGATGGCGCCGTGGGCGGGCCGGAGCATCTCCGCGAGCGCGTCGTTGTGGCGCACCACGGTGCCCTCCGCGTCCGTCACCCAGAGCCCCTCCGCCATGCCGTCCAGCACGGCGGTGAGGATGCGCGCCTCCTGGTTGAGCGCGGCGGCGCGCATGGACAGCTTGTCGTCCAGCGTGTCGATGGCGTCTTCCAACTGCGCCAGGTCGTCCGTGCGCTCCAGGCCCGCGGGCGGCGCCACGTCCACGCCCGCCGCCAGCGACTGCGTCTTCTGGGTCAGCGCGCGGAGCTGTCGCTCCATGGCCACGCGGCTGGTCCCCAGAGCGAGCGCGGAGCCCGCAAGCGTGACGAGCCCCGCGGCGAGCGCGCCCGCCGGGTGCCCGAAGAGCACGAGCAACGTCGCGACCAGCAGGGGAGGAACGAGCAGGGCCAGGAGCGTGAAGCGCAGGGGCATGGCGGCCTCACGGAGGGCTGAGCTTGTAGCCCACGCCGCGCACGGTCTCGATGATGTCGCCCGCGGGGCCCAGCTTCTCGCGCAGGCGCTTGATGTGCGTGTCCACGGTGCGCGTGTGGATTTCGGCCTGGATGCCCCAGACGTCGGACAGGAGCACCTCGCGCGTCTGCACGCGGTCGCTCCGCTCCAGCAGCGTGCGCAGCAGGCGGAACTCCAGCGCGGTGAGGATGACCTCCTCGCCCTTCACGCGCACCTGGTGGCGCGACGTGTCCAGGCTGATGTCGCCGGCGGCCAGCACCGCGGCGGGTCCCTCCTCCGCGTCCGCGCGGCGCAGCACGGCCTTCACGCGCAGGAGCAGCTCGCGCACGGAGAAGGGCTTCACCACGTAGTCGTCCGCGCCCAGCTCCAGGCCCTGGATGCGGTCGGCCTCCTGTCCCTTGGCGCTGACGATGACGACCGCGGCCTTCTTCAGCTCCGGGTCGCTCTTGAGCATGCGCAGGACTTCACCGCCCGCCACGTCCGGCAGCATCAGGTCCAGCAGCACCAGGTCCGGAGGGTGGGCGCGCGCCCGGGCGAGGCCCCCCGCGCCGGTGTTCGCCGTGTCCGTTTCGAAGCCCGCCGCGCGGAGGTTGTAGTCGACGAGTCCGGCCAGGTCCTGCTCGTCCTCGATGATGAGGATGCGCGCCATGAAGGTGCTCCCGCGAAGGGATGGAATGCGTGGCGTCCCGTAACAGATTCGTTCCGGCCCGCCCGGGACATCCATGTGACATCCATGCGGCATGTCCGTCCGCCTCCCCACCAGGGGGCCGGCGCACGGGCGTCAGCGCGGAAACACCGGGTCGCAGGGCTGCGCGGTCAGCTCGATGGGGGCCGCCACCAGGGTCGCGTTGGTGCCGGAGTTCACCACGCGCAGGTAGTTGCAGGAGCTGCCCAGGAAGCGCGTGGGCGTGTCGGCCGTCAGCGCCTCGATGACGAGCGCGTAGTCGCGGCCCACGGGCACGTCCACCGAGAGCCCCATGGCCGAGCCGCCCGGGGCCGAGGCGAAGCGCAGCGTGCGCCCCGTGTGCCCGTCCGCGTCCTTCAACTCCAGCAGGTCGCTGGAGGACACCTGGGAGGACAGGCAGGTGCGCTGCAGCTCCGTGCAGTTGCGCTTCGTGCCGTCCTTCAGCACCGCCACCTGGTAGGCGCCCACCTGGCTGGCGACGGCGCGGCTCAGGGTGAGGTCCAGGCCCAGCGGCAGGGCCTCCGGCGCGGCGTCCGGGCCGCAGCCGGAGAGGAGCGCCAGCATCAGCAGGGTGGGGCGTCTCATGGCGCGGCGTCCTCCACGCGGATGGTGATGGGCACGCGGCCGCGCTCCTCCGACGAGGACAGGGCCACCACGCCGGCCGTGCCGCCAATGGCCACCGCGCCCACGGCCACCCACAGCCAGGGGCTCTTGTACCAGGGGCGGCCCGCGCCTTCCGTCAGCGCCGTGGCGGGCGCGGTGCGGGACGCCACCTGGAAGAGGAGCGGGTGGAACGGGTCCCCGCGCCCGGCCAGGCGCCGCTGGGCCGCGTCCACGACCTCGAAGTAGTACTCCACCTCATACGGCGTGGACTCCACCGGCAGCTCGTACGCGGGCAGCACGGCGGTGTAGTGCTCCGGCCGGGCGCGGTCGCGCGCGAAGTCCACCGAGGAGAAGCCCTGCGCCCCGGCGCGCCGGTAGAACATCCGGGCCCGCGCCCCCAGGGCCATGTCCCTCAGGACGGCATCCACCTCCACGCGCTCGCCCGGCGCCGGGTCCGGGATGGGGTCCACCTCCAGGGTGACGGGGTGGACGCGGCGGTGGCGCAGGTCCTCCTTCAGCTTCGCGAAGAGGCCGCGGACCTTCGGCGGCGCGGAGCGGGGCAGCTCGAAGTCCGGCCGGGCCTGCAGCAGCTTCTCGTACGCCCCGCGCGCCAGGGCCTCGTCGCCCAGGTAGAGGGCCGTGAGCCCCTGCAGGCGGTAGAGCTCCACCAGCTCGTCGTCCGTGACGTCGGGCGCGTCCAGCCCGCCCTGCACCACGCCCAGGGCCTCCTGGAAGCGGCCGGCCTCCAGCAGCTCCCTCGCGGCGTCGATGGCGGGGCTCGTGGGGCCCAGTTGGGAGAGCAGGGGAGATGGGGGAGGGGGCACACGGGCCTGCGCCGGCAGGGCGAGCGTCAGCCCGAGCCCCCAGACGCAGAGTGCGCCCCGCCAACCTCGGGCGGGGGTGCGCATCAGATGGAAAGCTAGCAGAGCGGTGTTGAGGGGATCCACGCGGCTCGGCTCGCGAGTCCAACCCGGCGTGTTGACTGAAGGGGGGAGTCCCTCTATGTTGCGCGCCCTTTTGCCGGGAAGCCTTGTAGATGGTCGTAAAGATTGAACAAATCAAAGAAGCGGGGCTGACGCTCGACGAGCCCATCGCTCCCGGGCTCCTCAAGGAGGCCCTGGAAGGCCCGGGGTCCGGCGAGGACACCGGCTTTCAGGCGACCGCTCCGTCCACGCTCCACGCCAACCTGCGCAAGGTCAGCGGCGGCGTGCTGCTGAAGGGCGACTTCACCGTCCACGTGGGCGCGCCCTGCAAGCGCTGCCTCACGGACGTGAAGCTGGACCTGCCCGTGTCCTTCACCATCAACCTGGTGCCGGAGTCCCTGGCCCGGGGTGACGACTTCAAGGACGACGACGAGAAGTCCATGGAGAAGAAGGAACGCACCCAGGGTGAATCCGCGGGCACGTTCGAACTGGACGACACGGACGAGCAGGTTTTCGATGGCAAGACGATCGATCTGGATCCGATCGTCCGGGAACAGGTATTGCTCGCGCTCCCGATGAGCGCGGTCTGTCGGGAAGACTGCCAGGGGCTCTGCTCGCAGTGCGGCCAGAACCTCAATGAGAAGAAGTGCGGCTGCGAGCCGAAGGTCGTGGACCCTCGACTGTCGCCGCTGAAGAACATCAAGCTGAACTGACGGTCCCTATGCCCCTCGCAGGTCGCGAGGGGGGACGGGTCCGATGCCGAGGTGAGCCGTGGGAGTTCCCAAGAAGCGGACGTCGAAGATGCGCCGGGACCGTCGTCGGGCCGGCAACAACAACCTGCGGACCCCCGTGCAGGTCATCAAGTGCTCCAAGTGCAAGGAGCCCGTGATGCCGCACCGCGCCTGCGCGGCCTGTGGCAACTACGGTGGCCGTGAGGTCATCGCGACCGCCGCGGAGTAGTTGAAAGCGGAAGGCTGCCGGTGCGGCTCGTCCTCGACGCGATGGGTGGCGACCACGCCCCCGACGCCGTCGTGGACGGGGGCGTGCTGTTCGCGCGAGCGTATCCCGGGCACGAACTCGTGCTGGTCGGGGACGCCACGCGTGTACGCCCTGTCCTGGAGCGCGCCGGCGCGCCTCCCAACATCCAGCTCCACCACGCGTCCGAAGTGGTGGAGATGGACGACCCCGCGACCGCCGCGTTCCGGCGCAAGCGGGACTCCTCGCTCCGGGTGGGCTTCGAGCTCGTCCGGCAAGGGGAGGCGTCCGCCCTCGTGTCGGCGGGCAACTCCGGCGCGGTGATGGCCGGTGGCATGTTGACGCTCGGCCGCATCCCCGGCGTGGAGCGTCCGGCCATCGCGGCCCTGTTCCCGGCCCTGAAGGGCGAAGGCCGCTGCCTGCTTTTGGACGCGGGCGCCAACGTGGACTGCCGTCCCTCGCACCTGGCCCAGTTCGCCGTGCTCGGCGAGGCCTACTCGCGCACGCGCCTGGGCGTGAAGCGCCCCCGGGTGGCGGTGCTCTCCAACGGCGAGGAGGACTCCAAGGGCACGCAGCTCACGCGGGACGCGAGCGCGCTGCTGCGCCGCTCGGACCTGGAGTTCGTGGGCTACGTGGAGGGCAAGGACCTGTTCTCCGGCGACGTGGAGGTCGTCGTGACGGACGGCTTCACCGGCAACATCGTCCTCAAGACGTCCGAGGGCGTGGGCATGGGCATCACCGGCTTGTTGCGCTCCGCCATCGAGAAGCGTGGCGGCCTGCCGGAGAAGCTGGGCGCGCTGTTGCTCAAGCCCACCCTGCTGGGGCTGCGCCGCGTCATGGACTACGCCGAGTACGGCGGCGCTCCGCTCCTGGGCCTCCAGGGAGTGGGCATCGTCGCGCACGGCCGCTCCTCCCCCCGCGCCATCCACAACGCGCTCGTCACCGCGCTGCAGCATGTGCGCGCGGGCGTGCAGGAGGAACTGACGCGCTGCATCGCCAACGCCGCCGCCTGGCTTCCTCCCCACCAACGGGGAAGGAAGGCGGACGGGGACGAAGGGGCCGATTAGAGCGCGCCGGCCACGCGTTGGACTCCGACGACTCCGGAGGCCCCGTGGCACGCACGCACATCATCGGAACCGGTTCCTATGCCCCCGCGCGGGTCCTGACCAACCAGGACCTGGAGCGCCTGGTGGACACGAGCGACGCGTGGATCCGCGAGCGCACCGGCATCCAGGAGCGCAGGCAGGCCGCCCCCGACGAGGCGACGAGCGACCTGGCGGTGAGCGCCTCCCGCCACGCGCTGGAGATGGCGGGCGTGGCCCCCGGCGACCTGGACCTCATCGTCGTGGGCACCGTCACCGCGGACATGCCCATGCCGTCCTGCGCCGCGCTGGTGCAGGCGAAGCTGGGGGCGAAGCGCGCCTTCGCCTTCGACGTGTCCGCCGCGTGCGCCGGAGGGCTGTACGCGCTGAGCGTGGCGGACCAGTTCGTGCGCTCGGGGCAGGTGAAGCGCGCGCTCGTCGTGGGCGCGGACCTGCTCACCCGCGCGGTGGACTGGACGGACCGCAACACCTGCGTCCTCTTCGGGGACGGCGCGGGCGCCCTGGTGCTGGCGGCGGCCCCGGAAACGGAGGACGACGCCATGGCGCCGCGCGGCATCCTCTCCACCCACCTGCGCACCGACGGCGACCTCGCGAACCTGCTCTGCATCCCCGCCGGGGGCTCCCGCACCCCCGTTACCGCGGACAACGTGGATGCAAATCTTCACAAGCTCAAGATGAACGGGAAGGAAGTCTTCCGCTTCGCGGTGCGCGCATTGGTGGAATCCACCCAGGCGTCCCTGGGGGCCCACGGGATGTCCACGACGCAGGTGGACCACGTCATCGCCCATCAGGCGAACCTGCGAATCCTGGAAGCCGTGATGGAGCGGCTGGAGATTCCCAAGGAAAAATGCTGGCTCAACCTGCACAAGTACGGCAACACGTCGTCCGCCTCGCTGCCCATGTCCCTGGATGAGGCGCAGCGCGCCGGCCGCCTCAAGCGCGGCGACGTCATCGCGATGATGGCCATTGGCGCGGGGATGGCGTGGGGCAGCGCGGTGGTGCGCTGGTAGGCAGGACGACACAAGGAAGGACCGCAACATGGCGAAGGTCGCGTTCGTGTTTCCCGGGCAGGGCAGTCAGGCCGTGGGGATGGGCAAGGACCTCTACGAGCAGTTCCCCGAAGCGCGGGCCGTCTTCGACGCCGTGGACGACGCGCTGCACGAGAAGCTCTCCACCACCTGCTTCGAGGGCCCGGAAGAGGCGCTGAAGCTCACCGCCAACACCCAGCCGGCCATCCTCACGGTGTCGGCCGCGGTGCACGCGGTGTTCCAGAAGCGGGGACCTGCCCCCGCGTTCGTCGCGGGCCACTCGCTGGGCGAGTACTCCGCGCTGGTGGCCGCGGGCGCGATGGACCTCCAGGACGCGGCGCGGGCGGTGCGCGCGCGCGGCACCTTCATGCAGGAGGCGGTGCCCGTGGGCACGGGCGGCATGGCCGTCATCCTGGGCCTCACCCCGGACGCGGTGAAGGCCGCCTGCGACGCCGCGGCGGAAGGGCAGGTCGTCTCCCCGGCCAACTACAACTCCCCCGAGCAGACGGTCATCGCGGGCCACGCGGCCGCGGTGGAGCGCGCGGGCGCGAAGTGCAAGGAGGCCGGGGCCAAGCGCGTGATGCCGCTGCCCGTCTCCGCCCCGTTCCACTGCGCGCTGATGGACCCCGTGAAGCCGCGCCTGGCGGAGGTGCTGGCGGGCGTGCGCATCCAGGCGCCGTCCGTGCCGGTGGTGAGCAACGTGGAGGCCAGGCCCAACGCGGACGCCTCCCGCGTGGTGCCGCTGCTGCTGGAGCAGGTGAGCGCGCCGGTGCGCTGGATTGAGTGCGTGGAGTCGCTGAAGGCGAACGGCGTCACGCACGTGGTGGAGCTGGGGCCGGGCAAGGTGCTGGGCGGGCTCATCAAGCGCATCACCAAGGACATCGAATCGTTCAACGTCGAGAACGCCGCGACCCTGGAGAAGGTGCTCGCCGCGCTGGGGGCAGCATGAGCGGCTTCAAGGACAAGGTGGTGCTGGTGACGGGCGGCTCGCGCGGCATCGGCCGGGCGTGCGCGCAGGCCTTCGCGAAGGCGGGCGCGTCCACCGTGGTCATCAGCTACGTGGGCAACGAGGCCGCCGCGCAGGAGACGGTGGGCCTCCTCCAGCAGGCGGGCGCGAAGGCGGAGGCCGTGCGCTTCGACCTGGCGGACACCGCCGCGTGCGCGGGCGCCATCGACGGCGTCGTCAAGGCGCACGGCCGGCTGGACGTCCTGGTGAACAACGCGGGCATGGCCATTGACGGCCTGGTGATGCGCGTCAAGGACGAGGACTGGGACCGGCAGTTGGACACCAACCTCCGGGGCGCCTTCGCGCTCATCCGCGCCGCCAGCCGCCCCATGATGAAGCAGCGCTCCGGCGCCATCATCAACATCACCTCGGTCGTGGGGGAGATGGGCAACCCGGGGCAGGCGGCCTACTCGGCGGCCAAGGCGGGGCTCATCGGCCTGACCAAGTCCGTGGCCAAGGAGCTGGCCACCCGGAGCATCCGCGTCAACGCCGTGTCCCCCGGGTTCATCGGGACGGACATGACCTCCCACCTGGACGACGAGCTGCGGCAGAAGATGGTGGGCGGCATCGCGCTGGGCCGCCTGGGCAACCCGGAGGAGGTCGCCGGGGCCGTGGTGTTCCTCGCGAGTGATGCGGCGTCCTACATCACCGGCGAGGTCCTGAAGGTCAACGGCGGCATGTACATGTAAGCCAAGGTTGGATTGCCGCCGGGCGTGGGATATACCGCGCCCGCCTTGAAGACGGCCCGCGACTCAAAACGGCGGGCCCCATCTGGAGCTGGAGGGTTCTGCACGTATGTCCACCACCGCAACCGACGTGGAAACCAAGATCAAGTCCATCATCGCCGACCAGCTCGGTGTGGGTGAGGATGAGATCAAGCCCGAGTCGTCCTTCATCGAAGACCTGGGCGCGGACAGCCTCGACATCGTCGAGCTGGTCATGGCGATGGAAGAGGAGTTCGAGGTCGAGATCCCGGACGACGAGGCGGAGAACATCAAGACCGTCGGCGACGCCGTGAACTACGTGAAGACCCACAAGAAGTAGGCAGTCGCGACACCCGGAAGTCCGGGGCCTGGGGAGCGTCCTCACCGGCGCTTCCGCGCCCCATCGCGGTCAGCGGAGAAGAACAGTGTCCAACCGTCGAGTCGTCATCACCGGCACCGGCATCATTTCTGCGCTGGGCACCGGCACCGAGAAGAACTGGCAGGCGATGCTGGCCGGTCAATCCGGTATCAGCACGATCACCCGTTTCGACCTGGGGAAGCTCGACGCGCGCATCGCGGGCGAGGTGAAGGACTTCCAGCCCGAGCAGTTCATCGACAGGCGCGAGGTGCGCCGGATGGACCTGTTCGCCCAGTACGCGATGGCCGCGGCCGACATGGCGGTGAAGGAGTCGGGCCTGCCCATCGGCCCGGACGCGCCCCATGGCTACCTCCCGGAGCGCGTGGGGGTCATCGTGGGCTCCGGCATCGGCGGCATCTCCTCCCTGGAGGAGCAGCACCGCAAGGGGCTGGAGAAGGGGTTCGACCGGCTGTCGCCCTTCTTCATCATCCAGATGATCGTCAACATGGCGCCTGGGCTCATCTCCATGCGCTACAACTGCAAGGGCCCCAACTGGGCCCCGGTGTCCGCGTGCGCCACCAGCGCGCACGCCATCGGCGAGGCCTGGAAGTCCATCCGCCTGGGTGAGACGGACGCGGCCATCGCGGGTGGCGCGGAGGCGGCCATCACGCCCCTGGGCATGGGCGGCTTCTCCGTGATGAAGGCCCTGTCCACGCGCAACGACGACCCGGCGCGCGCCAGCCGTCCCTTCGACAAGGAGCGCGACGGCTTCGTGATGGGCGAGGGCGCGGGCATCGTCGTCCTGGAGGAGATGGAGGCCGCGAAGAAGCGCGGCGCCAACATCCTGGCGGAGGTGGTGGGGTACGGCGCCAACTCGGACGCGTACCACGTCACCCAGCCGGCCCCGGAGGGCGAGGGCGCGGCGCGCTGCATGCGCCTGGCGCTGGCGTCCGCGGGCATGCGGCCGGACGAGGTGGGCTACGTCAACGCCCACGGCACGTCCACGCCGTTCAACGACGCCAACGAGACCAAGGCCCTGAAGGCCGTGTTCGGCGACCACGCGCGCAAGCTGGCGGTGTCGTCCACCAAGTCCATGACGGGCCACATGCTCGGCGCGGCGGGTGGCGCGGAGGCGGTGGTGAGCGTGCAGGTGCTCACCAAGAACGTGCTGCCGCCCACCATCAACATGACGTCGCCGGACCCGGACTGCGACCTGGACTACGTGCCCAACACGGCGCGCGACGCCCGCGTCGACGCGGTGATGAGCAACTCGTTCGGCTTCGGCGGCACCAACGCGGTGCTGGTGTTCAAGCGCTTTAGCTGACCGCCCTTCCGGCCCGCTGCTTCCCATGACGGGAGCGGCGGGCAGGGGCCCTCCTTCCTGGCCCCGCCCTCACGGCGCGGGCCCCGCTCCACGGAGTCCGGCCGTGAAAGTCATCCTCGCCTCCGACCATGCGGGCATCGAGCTGCGCCAGGAGCTGGTGGCGCTCCTGAAGGAGCGCGGCACCGACTTCCAGGACCTGGGCCCCCAGACGCGCGAGTCCGTGGACTACCCGGACTTCGCCTCCCTGGTGGCGCGCCAGGTGGTGGCGGAGGAGGGCACGCTGGGCGTGCTGGTGTGCGGCACCGGCATTGGAATGAGCATCGTGGCCAACAAGCACCGGGGCATCCGGGCGGCCCTCTGCACCACCGAGTTCGAGGCGCGGATGACCCGCGCGCACAACGACGCCAACGTGTTGTGCCTGGGCCAGCGCGTGGTGGGCGCGGGCGTGGCGCGCGGCATCCTGGAGGCCTTCCTCTCCACCGCCTTCGAGGGCGGCCGCCACGAGAAGCGCGTCCAGAAGATTCGTGACGTCGAGGCCCAGCAGCGCTGAGGCCTGGCAGGCGTCCCTTGAAGCAGTCCCCTTCGTTTCGTACGCCAGGAGGCAACCCCCATGGAGAACACCCGCACGCTGTCCCAGGTGGATCCTGAAATCGCCCAGGTGCTCCGGCACGAGACGGAGCGTCAGGAGGAGGGGCTGGAGCTCATCGCCTCGGAGAACTTCGTCTCCCCGGCGGTGATGGAGGCGGTGGGCTCCGTGCTCACCAACAAGTACGCGGAAGGCTACCCCGGCAAGCGCTACTACGGCGGCTGCGAGGTGGTGGACGTGGCGGAGAACCTGGCCATCGCGCGCGCGAAGGAGCTGTTCGGCGCGGACGCGGTGAACGTGCAGGCGCACTCCGGCAGCCAGGCGAACATGGGCGCCTTCATGGCCCTGATGAAGCCGGGCGACACCATGCTGTCCCTGGACCTCAACTCCGGCGGCCACCTCACCCACGGCGCGGCGTTCAACTTCTCCGGCAAGCTCTACAAGGTCGTCCACTACGGCCTGTCCCGCGACACGGAGACCATCGACTTCGCGCAGGTGGAGTCCCTGGCCCTGGAGCACAAGCCCAAGGTGCTGGTGGTGGGCGCGAGCGCGTACCCGCGCACGCTCGACTTCGCGAAGTTCCGGGAGATCGCCGACAAGGTGGGCGCCGCCATGCTGGTGGACATGGCCCACATCGCGGGCCTGGTGGCCGCGGGCGTGCACCCGTCTCCCGTGCCCTTCGCGGAGATCGTCACCACCACCACGCACAAGACGCTGCGCGGCCCGCGTGGCGGCATGGTGCTGTCGCGTGAGGCCTACGCGAAGACCATCAACAGCCAGATCTTCCCCGGCATCCAGGGCGGCCCGCTGATGCACGCCATCGCGGGCAAGGCGGTGGCCTTCAAGGAGGCGCTGTCGCCGGAGTTCAAGACGTACCAGAAGCAGATTGTGGCCAACGCGCAGGCGCTGGCGGAGGCGCTGAAGTCCGCGGGCCTGCGGCTGTGCTCGGGCGGCACGGACAACCACCTGATGCTGGTGGACCTGCGCGCCAAGAAGCTCACCGGCAAGGTGGCCGAGGACGTGCTGGGCAAGGCGGGCATCACCGTCAACAAGAACATGATCCCCTTCGACCCGGAGAAGCCCACGACGACCTCCGGCGTCCGGGTGGGCACCCCGGCCATCACCACGCGCGGCATGCGCGAGGCGGAGATGGCGGTGGTGGGCCGGCTCATCGGCCAGGCGCTGGACGCCGCGCAGGACGACGCGGCGCTGGCGCGGGTGAAGGGGCAGGTGAAGGAGCTGGCGCAGGGCTTCCCGCTGTACGCCTCGCGGCTGAAGTAACCGAAGCCCGTGCGCTGCCCCTTCTGTCAGGACCCGGAGAACAAGGTCATCGACTCGCGAGAGTCGCACGAGGGCTCCGTCATCCGGCGGCGCCGCGAGTGCCTGGCCTGCAAGCGCCGCTTCACCACGTACGAGCGGGTGGAGGAGCTCTACCCGCTCATCGTGAAGAAGGACGGGCGCCGCGAGGCCTTCGACCGCGAGAAGATGCTCAACGGCCTGAAGAAGGCGTGTGAGAAGCGCCCGGTGTCCGCCGCGCAGTTGGAGGCGACGGTGGAGGACATCGAGCGGCTGCTCCAGGGGATGGGGGAGAAGGAGGTCCCCTCCTCATCCATTGGCGAGCACGTGATGCGGCGGTTACAGCAACTGGACGAGGTGGCCTACGTGCGCTTCGCGTCCGTGTACCGCAGCTTCCGGGACATCTCCGAGTTCATGCACGAGCTGAAGGACCTGCTCGAGGACCAGGAGCGTGAGCGCAAGGCGAAGCCGCCTGTGACTCCGCCCAAGGACGGTTAGGAAGGGCGGTATGCGCTTGCTCACGCGGTCACGGTTGCAGGCGGTGAAGACGCCCCGCTCCAAGCGCGCGGCGGACTTCGACCACGCGGTGGCCGAGTTCTTCATGCGCATCGCCCTGGAGGAGGCCGCCAAGGGCCTGGGCCGCACCAGCCCCAACCCCGTCGTGGGCGCGGTGCTGGTGAAGGGCGGGCGCATCATCGCGCGCGGCCACCACAAGAAGGCCGGCACGGCGCACGCGGAGGTCGTCGCGCTGGAGGCCGCGGGCTCCAAGGCGCGCGGCGCGGACCTCTACACGACGCTGGAGCCGTGCGACCACTACGGGCGCACCCCGCCGTGCAGCCTGGCGGTGCTGGAGGCCGGCGTGCGGCGCGTGTTCAGCGCGTCGTCCGACCCCAACCCGCTGGTCAGCGGCAAGGGGCTCAACCGGCTCAAGCGCGGCGGCGTGTCGGTGGTGACGCACGTCCTCAAGGACGAGGCGGACGCGCTCAACCGGCCCTTCTTCAAGATGATGCGCACGGGCCTGCCGTGGGTGACGCTCAAGGCCGCGGTGACGCTGGACGGGAAGATCGCCGCGCCCTCCGGCGACTCGAAGTGGGTGACGGGCGAGGCTTCACGCGCGTGGGTGCACCGGCTGCGCGACCAGGTGGACGCCATCCTCGTGGGCGCCAACACCGTGCGCATGGATGACCCGCGGCTCACCACGCGGCTGCCCGGCGGCGGGGGCAAGGACCCGGTGCGCGTGGTGGTGGACTCGCACCTCAAGCTGTCCCCGGGCCACACCGTCTTCACGCAGCGCAGCCCCGCGCGCACCGTCATCGCCACGCTGGAGGATCCGGAGGGCCGGCGCGCCCGGCGCTTCCTGGCCCAGGGCGTGGAGGTGTGGAACGTGCGCGCGAAGCAGGACCGCGTGGACCTGAAGGCCGTGCTCAAGCGCGTGAAGAAGGAGGGGCTCAACCACGTGCTCGTGGAGGGCGGCGCGGGCCTGTACGGCACGCTGCTCCGCGAGCACCTGGCGGATGCGCTCGCCCTGTTCCTCGCTCCCAAGCTGGTGGGGGCCGGGGGCCTGACGTGGACGGGGGAGCTGGGCGTGAAGGACATGGCCCAGGCCCTGGCCGTGAAGGACCTGACGATGGAGAAGGTGGGGGACGACGTCCTGCTGCGCGCCCTGCTCTGAAGGCCAGCGCCCGGGCAGGGCATCCGTTAAGGTTCCGGCCATGTTCACCGGCCTCATCCAGGACACTGGCACCATCACCCGCGTCGCCTCTGGCGCGATGACCGACTACTGGATTCGCACCTCGCTGGGCGCGGAGGCCTTCGCCCTGGGGGAATCCATCGCCGTGGACGGCGCCTGCCTCACCGTCGTGGAGAAGGGGGGGGACACCTTCCGCGTGCAGGCGGCCCCGGAGACGCTGCGGCGCACCACCCTGGGGGACCGCAGGGCGGGCGACCGGGTGAACCTGGAGCGGGCGCTCGCCCTGGGGGACCGGCTGGGCGGCCACCTGGTGTCGGGCCACGTGGACGCCGTCAGTGAAGTGCTGGAGACGTTCGCGGAAGGGGGCTCGTGGGTGATGGTGTTCCGGCTGCCCCCGGAACTGGCGCCCTGCTTCATCGAAAAGGGCTCCGTCACCATCGACGGCATCAGCCTCACGGTGAACGCGGTGGACGCCGGCACCTTCCGGGTGCAGTTGATTCCGGAGACCCAGGCGCGCACCACCCTGCACGGCAAGGGCCCGGGGGCGAAGGTGAACCTGGAGGGCGACCTCATTGGCAAGTACGTGGCCCGGCTGTACGCCCTCCGGGGCGCCCCGGAGGCCGCCACCCCGGGGGCGGGGCTGACGGAGGCGGTGGTGCGGGCGGCGGGTTTCAGCCCTCGCGGGTAGGGGCTCGGGTGGTGTAAGGAGCGCGCCATGCCTCGCTATTTCGAAGGGGATTTCCTCCCCCCCCAGGGCCGGTTCGCCATCTGCGTGTCCCGGTTCAACAGCTTCATCACGGAGGAGCTCTTGAAGGGCGCCGTGGACACCCTGGTGCGCCATGGCGTGAAGGACGACGCCATCGACGTGTACCGCTGCCCCGGCACCTATGAGCTGCCCGGCCTCACCCGCCGCGTGTCGGAGGGGGGCCAGTACGGGGGCATCATCGTCCTGGGCGCCGTGATTCGCGGCGGCACCCCCCACTTCGACTACGTGGCGGGCGAGTGCGCCAAGGGCATTGGTTCGGTGGCATTCAGCGCGGCCGCCGGCCCGAAGCCGGCGTCGGTGACGTTCGGCGTCCTCACGTGCGATACCGTGGAGCAGGCCATCGACCGGGCGGGCGTGAAGGCGGGCAACAAGGGCGCGGAGGCCGCGCTGGCCTGCATCGAGATGGTCAACCTCTTCGCGCGCATGTCCGGCGCGGAGCGAAAGGGCTAACCGCGATGGGCGCGCGCAGAACGGCACGAGAGCGGGCGCTGCAGGCGCTCTACAAGTTGGAGATGGACCAGGGCGCCACCACGCGGGAGGCGCTGGACTCCGCGTGGGCCGCCTCCGCGGAGGACGGCAACCCGGAGCCGGACGCGGTGAAGTTCGCCAAGGAGCTCGTGGAGGGCGTGGAGGCCCACCGCGAGGAGATTGACGGGCTCATCGAGCGCCACAGCCACAACTGGCGCCTGGACCGCATGTCCCGCATCGACCGCAACGTCCTGCGGCTGGGCATCTTCGAGCTGAAGTACCGCCCGGACATCCCCCGCAAGGTGACCATCAACGAGGCCGTGGAGCTGGGGAAGAACTTCGGCACCGAGGAGTCGAGCGCCTTCGTCAACGGCCTGCTGGACCGCGTCGCGGTGGCGCTCGGGAAGCCGTGAGCCAGACGCAGACCCTGGACGTGGGCCTGGAGGGCCTGGACGCGCTGAACGGGGTGGACGCCCTCTGCCTCTTCGTGGCCGAGGACGACCGCCCCCTGCCGTCCTCCGCCGGCTACGTGGACTGGCGGCTGTGCGGCGCCCTGTCGCGCGTGCTCCAGGGTGGGTTCTTCACCGGCGTGAAGGACGACTGGCTCCTGTTGCCGTCGGACGGGAAGCTGTCCGTGCCGCGCATCTTCGTGGTGGGGCTGGGCTCCCGGAAGCGCCTGGACGCGTCCGCGCTGGGCGAGGCGCTGGCGGGCGCGGCCAAGGTGCTGAGCCGCGCGAAGGTGGAGTCGGTGGCCTTGGAGGTCCCCCAGGGGGCTTCCCTGAGCGACTCCGCCCGCGCGGAGGCGTACCAGCGGCAGTTCCTGCCCGCGTTCAAGGGGGGACGGGTGTCCCTCCTCGCGGACAAGGGCCTTGTCGGGTCGCTGTCATCCCGGAAGGGCTGACGCACAGCGACCAGGCGGGGGTTCTGCTAGCATCCGGCCCTTGAGGCGCGCGCGATGAAGTTCAAGGTGTTGATCGTCGAGGACTCCAAGGTGTCGCGCGAGCACATCGCCGCGACCGTGGAGGCCGTGGAGGGCGTGGAGGCCGTCACCACGGCCAGCGGCTTCGAGGCGCTGAAGCTGCTGCCGCGCCAGCGCTTCGACCTCATCATCACCGACATCAACATGCCCGACATCAACGGGCTGGAGCTCATCAACTTCGTCAAGAAGAACCCCAACTACCGGGACGTGCCGCTCATCATCGTCACCACCGAGGGGCGTGAGCAGGACCGCTCGCGGGGCATGGCGCTGGGCGCCGCCGGCTACCTGGTGAAGCCGTTCCAGCCGGAGGACCTGGAGGCGCTCCTGCGGCGCTTCCTGAAGCCGCTGTGACGCCCGGAGGCAAGGCGCTGGCGGAGTTCGTCGCCGAGGCCACCGAAATCCTGGATGCGCTGGGCCGCGACCTGCTGGCCCTGGACGAGGCGCGCGGCCAGGAGGCGGACCCCGAGCACATCAACGGCATCTTCCGCGCGGCGCACTCGCTCAAAGGCCTGTCGGGCCTCTTCGGCCAGGAGCGCATCAGCCACCTGGCGCACGCGGCGGAGGACCTGCTGGACCGGCTGCGGCTGGGCCGGCTGACGCTGGACGACCAGGTCCTGGACACGCTGGTGGACGCGCTGGACACGTTCCAGGCGCTGCTCGGGGAGGCGTCCCGGAGCGAGGAGGGACAGGAGCTCACCCAGCGCACCCGCGACATGGAGGACCGCATGGCGCGGCTGGGTTCACCCCCGCCCGCCGTGGAAGAGGATCCGCTGGAGCGGCTGGAGCTGGACGCGACGGTGCGCGCCGTCTTCACCGAGTACGAAGAGCACCGGCTGCGCGAGAACGTGCGGCGCGGCGTGGCGCTGTGGCGCGTGCGCGCGGCGTTCGACCTCACGGACTTCGACCAGGGGCTGGCGGACCTGAACGCGCGCCTCAAGCCCCTGGGCGAGGTCATCAGCACGCTGCCCTCGTCGCGGCCGGGCGGCGCCAACGGCATCGCGTTCGACCTCATCTTCGGCGCGAAGGTGGACGCCCGGGCGCTGGAGGACGGCCTGAGGGGCACGCCCGCGGAGCTGGCGCCGCTGTCCGTCCGGCCGCCGGAAGCGGGCTCGGCGGGGCCCTCGTCCGGCGTTCCCCCGCCGCGCGAGGACGCCGAGGTCCTGCCTCCGGACGTAGACGTGGACGAGGACGGGGCCGACGAGGACGCCGAGGCGGAGGTGGAGACCACGAGCCTCGCGACCGTGCCCGCGCATCCGGGGCCGGGCGCTCCGCGCATTCGGGCGGTGGCGCCTCCGGCCACGGTGGTGGGGCTCCAGGCCGCCGCGTCCGCGCCCATCCCCGCGGGCCGTCCCAAGGCGGAAGAGACGTCCATGCGCTCGCTCACGCAGACGGTGCGCGTGGACATCGGGCGGCTGGACGGGCTCATCAACATGGTGGGCGAGCTCCTGCTCATCAAGGCCAACCTCCAGCGGCTGGCGGAGACGTCCCGGCAGGACGGCACCGTCGCGCTGTCCAAGCTCTTCGGTCAGGAGCTGTCGCGGGAGACGCGCCAGTTGGAGCGCAAGCTGGAGGCGCTCCAGGAGGGGCTGCTCGAAGCGCGCATGGTCCCGGTGGGCCAGGTCTTCGACAAGCTGGCGCGGCTGGTGCGGAAGATTGCCCGCGAGGCCGGCAAGGAGATCGACTTCGTCAGCTCCGGCGGCGAGGTGGAGCTGGACAAGCTCATCGTGGAGGAGCTCAGCGACCCGCTGATGCACCTCATCCGCAACGCCATCGACCATGGCGCGGAGGGCCCGGAGTCGCGGCTGTCCGCGGGCAAGCCCCGGCGCGCGACGGTCCGGCTGCGCGCGGAGCAGAAGGGCAACCACGTCGTCATCAGCGTGTCCGATGACGGCTCGGGCATCGACGAGGTGCGCGTGCGCGAGGTGGCGCTGTCGCGCGGGCTCGTCACCCCGTCGCAGGTCAGTGAGATGACGCGGCGCGAGCTGCTCAACCTCATCTTCCTGCCGGGCTTCTCCACCCGCTCCAGCGTCAGCTCGCTCTCTGGAAGAGGCGTGGGCCTGGACGTGGTGAAGAACAACCTGGGCAACCTCTCCGGCATCATCGACGTGTGGAGCGAGCGCGGGAAGGGCACGGCCTTCCACCTGACGCTGCCGGTGACGCTGGCCATCGTGCGCGCGCTGGTGGTGGGCGTCAGCGGCCGCACCTACGCGGTGCCGCTCAACAGCGTGCTCGAAATCCTCTCCGTGCAGCCGCGCGACATCCGCACCGTGGAGCGGCGCGAGGTGTTGGACCTGCGCGGCCAGACGCTGCCCTTCCTGCGGCTGGGGCGCCTGTTCCACCTGCCGGAGCGCGAGGTGAACCGCCACTTCGTCGTCGTGGTGGGCCTGGCGCAGCAGCGGCTGGGCATCGCGGTGGACGAGCTGTTCGGCCAGCAGGACATCGTCACCAAGCCCCTGGGCGGCCGGCTGAGCCGCGTGAAGGGCATCTCCGGCGCCACCGACCTGGGCAACCGCCGCACCGTCCTGGTGCTGGATGTCGCGGAACTCCTGGAAGAGGGCATCGCGCACGAGCGCCGCCGCGCTTGAGGCGTCCCTGCCGGGGGCTGCTATCCTCCCGGGCGTGTCCCGTTTCGAAGCCCTGCTCGACGCGTTCTTCTACCGCCCGGACGAGGACGTCGGCGGCCTGCTGGACTTCGCCGCGGGCAGCGACGACCTGGCGCAGCCGATCCCGGAGGAGGAGCCCGTCGAGTACCTGGCCTTCCGCCTGGAGGCGGAGTGCTACGCGGTGCCCATCCTCGCGGTGAGGGAGATCTGCAAGGTGCCGCTGCTCACGGAGATTCCGCGCGCGGAGCCGCAGCTCCTGGGCGTGATGAACCTGCGCGGGGAGCTGCTGCCCGTCTACGACGTGAAGCTGCGGCTGCGGCTGGCGGACGCGCCGCCGGTGGTGGCGGGGCCGCGGGCCTGCCGCCCCGGGCCGCGCGCATCCTGGTGCTCAAGACGGCGGACGGGCCCGCGGGCGTGTGGGTGGACTCGGTGGCGGGGGTGGTGCGGCTCAAGCCGTCCATGGTGGAGCTGTCTCCCGCGGGGCTGCGCGGAGACCGGGACTGCGTGGCGGGGCTGGGGCGCAAGGGCTCGCAGCTCTACATCCTGTTGGATCCGGAGCAGGCGCTCGCCCCATGACGGACTCCGTGAACCTGCTGGTCCGCCGCCCGCGCGGCGAGCGGACCTCCGAGACGCCCGCGGCCGAGGCGGAGGTGCAGTTGTGCGCCTTCTTCGTGGGCAACGAGGAGTACGTCCTGGACATCATGCGCGTGGAGGAGATCCTCCCGCCCCAGCGCGTGATTCCCATCCCGCACGCGCCCGCCTTCGTGGAGGGCGTGCTGCACCTGCGCGGCGCGATGCTGCCCGTGGTGGACCTGCGGCGGCGCCTGCTGGGGGAGCCCTCGCAGGAGACGCGGCGCACGCGGCTGCTCGTGTGCCGGCTGGGGACGCGGCGCGTGGTGGCGCGGGTGGACCGAGTGGCGGAGGTGCTGCGCGTGCGCCGCGCTGACATCAAGCCCGCGCCCGCGCTCATGGCCGGGGGCCGCACGCCGTTCGTGGTGGGCGTGTGCGGACCGCCGGAGCGGCTGCGGCTGCTGCTGGACTTGAAGGCGCTCCTGCGCGCGGAGCTGGAGCGCGACTCCCGCCCGCCGTCCCCGGGCTGAGCGCTGCCCGGCTTCCCGCTGGGAACGGTGCCGGGCGTCCATTCCCCCTGGGACTTCGGCCAGGAGGGCTGGGACCTGGAGGCCCAGGTGGGATGAGCGGCGGCCTCGCTCCTTGTTCCCGCTGGGAAGCGAAGGGTGCGAAGGTGAACGTTACGCCTTGGCGCCGGGCTGCCCTCCGGCGCGGGAGCGGCGCGGCGGGACACCTGACGGGCCTCGTGGGACGCGACTCCTCCAGCGGGTTCGAGCAGGATGCGGGCATCCCGAGGAACACGAGCCCCGAAGGAGGACGGCGATGAGCGACACGGTGCGGTCCCCCGCGGGGCAGGAGGAGGCGCGTTACCGGGCGCTGCAGGCGGTGGACCCACGCGCTCCCGGCGCCCTGGAGACCTTCACCACCGGCCTGCACGACGAGAGCTGGCGCGTGCGCCACGCGGCGGCGGCGGGACTGCGCCACGTGCCGGATGCGCCGGGCGTCACCGCGCGGCTCATTTCCGTCCTGGGCGAGCGCGGCGAGACGGGCGCGCGCAACGCGGCGGCCGAGGCGCTGGCCGGCATGGGGCCGGTGGCGATACCGCCGCTGGTGCGGCTGCTGGAGCACGAGGACCCGGATCAACGCAAGCTGGCGGCGGACATCCTGGGCCAACTGGGCCGCCCGGAGGTGGAGGACGCGCTCCTGCGCGCGCTCTCCGATGACGACCTCAACGTGCGCGTGGCGGCCGCGGAGGCGCTGGGCCGGATGGGCGGGGACGCCGCCGCGAGGGCGCTGGAAGGCCTGCTGGACACGCCCACGCCCCTGGTGCGGCTGGCCGCGCTGGAGGGGCTCGCGTCACTGAAGCGCGCGCCTCCGCTGGAGCGGGTGATGGCGCTGGTGGAGGAGCCGGGCGTGCAGCGCAGCGCCCTGCGCCTGCTGGGCCTGTACGCTCCGGGCGTCGCCACGGAGCGCATCTGCCGGGCCCTGGCGTCGCCGGTGCGCTCGGTGCGCGAGGCGGCGCTCGTCGCGCTGGGGACGCAGGCTTCGGCGCTGGGCCCTTACGAGCGCGGCGAGCTGGATGCGGTGGCGCGCGAGGTGCTGAGCGGCATCCCGGACGTGACGGCGCACGTGGCACAGGCGCTGGACGGCGACGACGTCCAGGTGCGGGCCGGCGCGCTGGTGGCGGCCGGAGCGCTGGGCGAGGCTTCGCTCGCGGTGGCGGTGGCGGAGGTGGCGCGCGAGGACCGGCTGCTGCGCGAGGTGCTCGTCACGCTGGGCCAACTGGGGCCGGAGGGCCGGCGCCAACTGCTCGGCAGCATGGGCACGCTGTCATTGCCCGCGCGCACGGTGGCGGCCGAGGCGCTGGTGCTGCTGGTGGACTCGACGTCGGTGCCGGAGCTGTGCGCGCTCCTGGAGTGGGCGGAGGACGACCTGCGCGCGGTGGTGGTGCGCGCGCTGGGGCGCACGCGCTCGCCGGACGCCGTGGCGCCGCTGGTGGAACTGCTCGCCGACCCCGCGCTGTCGGGCATGGCGGCGCGCGCGCTGGAGCAGTTGACCGTGGCGCACCCGCTGGCCGCGCTGGCCGCGCTGGAGTCAGCGGTGGAGCAGCGCACGACCCCCGCGGCGGTGGCGGTGCTGGGCCGGCTGGGCGGCGCGCGGGTGCTGCCCGTGCTGCGGCGGATCGCCCGTGATGAAGACGCTGCCTGGCGCGCGGCGGCGGTGGAGGCGGCGGGCCGGGCGGACGGCGAGGCCGGCCTGGAGCTGGCGCGCGGCGCGCTGGCGGACGAGTCCCCCCGGGTGCGCATCGCCGCGGTGCGCTCCCTGGGGCAGCAGGGCGGCAGGGAGGCCGCGGCGTTCCTGGGGCTCGCGCTGAAGGACGAGGACCGCGGCGTGCGCGTGGCCGCGGTGGAGGCCGTGGGCGCGGCCGGCGCGAAGGAGCGCTCGCAAGACCTGGAGGCCCTGGTGCGCCACGGCGATGGCGCGCTCGCGATGCTGGCGGTGCGCGCGCTGACGAAGCTGGGGACGGTGGGCGCGGGCGTGCTGTGGGACGCGCTCAGCCATCACGACGCGGAGGTGGTGAAGGCGGCGTTGGCGGCGCTGGGGGCGGCGGAGGCCTCGGCGGACGGGGCGGCGCTGGCGGTGTCTCTGTTGGGCCACCCCCGCTGGGACGTGCGGGCGGCCGCGGCGCGCGTGCTGGGCGGACTGGGGCGGCCGGAGTGCCTGCCCGCGCTCCAGCAGGCGATGTCGGTGGAGCAGGACGCGCTGGCCCGGGTGGCGCTGGCGGAAGCGGTCGACCGGTTGTCGGGGCGTTGAGGGGAGGACTCGGATGCCACGCTTCGACGAGGGCCGCCCGGAGATGACGCTGGAGGAGTTCCGGCTGCTGCGCGACCACGTCTACGCGCACTGCGGAATCCTCATCCACGAGAACATGAAGTTCGTGATGGAGCGCCGGCTGTGGCCCCGGCTGGAAGCGCTGGGCATCCAGGACTTCGGCTCCTATCACCGCTACCTGCGCTACGACGCCCAGCGCAGCGCGGAGCTGGAAGCGGCGGTGGAGTCGCTCACCACGCACGAGACGTACTTCTTCCGCGAACCCGCGCAGCTCAAGGCCTTCCGCGAGGAGCTGCTCCCCATCCTGGAGAAGCGCAACGCGCACACGCGGAGGCTGCGGCTGTGGTCCGCGGGGTGCTCCTCCGGCGAGGAGGCGTACACGCTGGCCATGCTCCTCAAGGAGAGCGGCCGCTTCGACGACTGGGACGTGGAGGTCCTGGGCACGGACCTGTCGCGCCGCGTGCTGGCCCTGGCCCGCCGCGCCGAGTACGGCCCCAGCGCCCTGCGCGCGACGCCGCCGGACCTGCTGGAGCGCTACTTCTTGCCCGCGGGGGTGAACCGCGTCCGCGTGCGCGACGACGTGAAGGCGTGGGTGAGCTTCGGTCACCACAACCTCTCGGACGTGGCGGGCAGCCAGTTGGTGCCGCGCTCGGATGTCGTCTTCTGCCGCAACGTGATGATCTACTTCGACCTGGCCGCGCGCCGCCGCGTGCTCGGCGTCATCCGCGACCGGCTCTGCCCCGGGGGCTACCTGCTCCTGGGCCACGCGGAGAACCTGCTCAGCCTGGGCGCGGACTTCGAGCTGGTGCACCTGAAGGGCGACCTCGTCTACCGCCGGCCCGAGCTCCCGGGCGGGGAGGGCCGCTGATGGGACGCCCGCTCACGGTGCTCATCATCGACGACTCGGCCACCAACCGCCGCACGCTCACCACGCTCCTGGAGTCCTCCGCGGAGGTGATGGTGCTGGACTGGGCCCAGGACGGCGAGGAGGGGCTCAAGAAGGTCCTGGACCTGAAGCCCGACGTGGTGACGGTGGACCTGGAGATGCCCCGGCTGGGCGGCCACACCTTCCTGCGCCTGCTCATGCGCGCGGCGCCCACGCCCGTCATCGTCATCTCCAGCTATTCGCACCGCTCGGACGTCGACAAGGCGCTGGAACTGGGCGCGGTCGACTTCATCGCCAAGCCGGTCCAGGCAACGCCCGCGGCGCTGGAGCACCTGCGCCGGGAGCTGCTCGACAAGGTGCTCGCGGCGCGCCACGCGAGGTCCGGGGGACGCCACGGGGCCGCGCCGCGCGGCGCCGTGCTGTCCGGGGAGGTGCCGCAGGTCATCGCCGTGGGCGCGTCCACGGGCGGGCCCCCCGCGGTGCAGCGGCTCTTGGAGGGACTGGCCACCGAGCCGACCGTCAGCGTGCTCGTGGGCCAGCACATGCCCTCGCAGTTCACCAAGGCCTTCGCGGAGCGCCTGGACCGCATCGGCCCGTTCACGGTGACGGAGGCGTGCGAGGGCGACGTGGTGAAGCCGGGCCACGTCTACATCGCGCCGGGAGGGCGGCACCTGCTGCTGTCGGACCGGACCGGGCGCCTGGAGCTGCGCACGCCGTCACCGGTTCCCGCGGACAAGTACGCACCGTCGGTGGACCGCCTCTTCGAGAGCGCGGCGGAGGTGCTGGGCCCGCGCGCGGTGGCGGTGGTGCTGACGGGGATGGGGGCGGACGGGGCGCAAGGCGTGCGCGCGGTCCGCCGCGAGGGCGGCGAGACGTGGGCCGAGTCCGAGGACACGGCGGTGGTGTACGGCATGCCCAAGGAGGCCATCGCCACCGGGGCGGTGAGCCGGGTGCTGGCGCTGGACGACATCGGGACGGAGCTGGCCGCGCTGGTGCGCCGCCGGCGGCAGCCCGGCGGGCAGTGAATCGCTGGCTGCATGACAGCCGTCGCACAATCCCGGGCCAGACGGCGCGCGGGTGCTAGGCTGGTGTCCATGTCGCAGCAGATCCGCGCACTGGTGGTGGATGACTCGCAGGCGATGCGCCGCAGCATCATGTACGCGCTCCAGCGCCTGGCGGACGTGGTCTGCATCGAGGCCCAGGACGGCGTGGAGGGGCTGAAGAAGCTCTCCACGCAGGGCCGCTTCGACCTGGTGATGACGGACATCAACATGCCGTTGATGGACGGGCTGAAGCTCATCCACCACATCCGCCAGACGGAGGAACACCGGGCGGTGCCCATCGTCGTGGTGACGACGGAGGGCGCGGCGGCGGACCGGGAGCGGGCCATGGCGCTGGGGGCCACGGCCTACCTGGTGAAGCCCGTGCAGGCCCGCGTGGTGCTGGACACGGTGAAGGAACTGCTGAAGCTCGGCTGAGCTCCGACAGCAATCCCAAGGGCACGCATGGAACCGGCGCTGGACGTCGAGGGGCTGGAGAAGACGTACGGCGCGGTGCGGGCGGTGCGCGGCCTGTCCTTCCAGGTGGCCCCGGGCGAGGTGCTGGGCCTGGTGGGGCCCAACGGCGCGGGCAAGACGTCCACGCTGCGGTGCCTGGCCGGCATCCTCCCGCCCTCCGCGGGGCGCGTGCGGGTGGCGGGCTTCGACGTGGCGCGGGCGCCGGTGGAGGCGAAGCGCGAGCTGGCGTTCCTCCCGGACGAGCCGCGCTTCTTCGAGTACCTCACCGTCTGGGAGCACCTGAACTTCACCGCGCGGCTCTACGGCGTGGAGGACTGGGAGGCGCGGGGCCGCGCGCTCCTGGAGGAGATGGAGCTCACGGGCCGGGAGAAGTCGCTGCCGGGCGAGCTGTCGCGGGGCATGAAGCAGAAGCTGTCCATCGCGTGCGGCTTCCTGCACCAGCCCCGGCTCATCCTGCTGGATGAGCCGTTGACGGGGTTGGATCCGCTGGGCATCCGCCGCATGAAGGCCTCGCTGCGCCGCCGCGCGGAGGAGGGCACGGCGCTGGTGCTGTCCTCGCACCTGCTCCCGCTGGTGGAGGAGCTGTGCCACCGGCTGCTCGTCATCGCCGGAGGGCGCGCGGTTGCGCTGGGCTCGCTGCCGGAGATCCGCGAGCAGATGGCGGGCGGCGCCGGGGACGGCGCGTCGCTGGAGGAGCTGTTCGTGCGCATCACCAGCGCGGCGTCGGAGGAGGCGCGAGCGCGGGGGCACGAGCCGGCGTGAGCTTCCCGAGCGCGGTGGTGTTCCTCTGGGTGAGGACGTGGCGCAACCGGGTGGTGCGCCAGGTGCAACGGCTGAAGCGTCCGCGCTACCTCCTGGGGGCGCTGGTGGGGCTCGCGTACCTGTACTCGCTGGTGGGGCGCAGCGTCTTCGTCCAGGGCACGGGCCGCGCGGTGTCCCCCAACGCGCGGCTGTTCGCGGAGTTCTCGCTGGAGGTCTCCGTGCTGGGCACGCTGGTGACGGCGTGGGTGCTGGGGGCGGACCGGCCGGCGCTGACCTTCACGCAGACGGAGGTGCAGACCTTCTTCGCCGCGCCCGTCACGCGCAAGGCGCTCCTGCACTACAAGCTGCTGCGCGGCCTCTTGAGCGCGGTGCTCGCGGCGCTGGCGGCGACCCTCTTCGTGGGGCGCTTCACCAGCCCCCGCCCGGTGCTCTTCTTCCTGGGCGCGGCGCTGGCCATGGGGACGCTCTACCTGCACGGCACGGCGGCGTCCTTCGTGCGCGCGTGGCTCGTGTCGCAAGGCCGCTGGGGCAGCGCGGTGCGGTGGGCGGTGGTGGCGGGGGTGCTGGTGGCGGGGATGGGCACGCTGCTGTCCACGCTGCGCGATTACCCGCTGCCGGAGAACCTCTCCCGGCCCTTCGCGGTGCGCGAGTGGCTGCGCGACGTGCTCGACGCCCCCGGGCTCCGGGCGGTGCTGTGGCCCGGCCGGGCGCTGGTGGCCCCCGCGATGGCGCGGAGCTGGGAGGGCTTCCTGCGCTACCTGCCCGCGTCGCTGGCGCTGCTGGTGGCGCACTACGCCTGGGTGCTCGCGGTGGAGGTGCCCTTCGAGGACTCCGCGGTGGCCGGGGCGGAGGCGCGGACGCGGCGGCGGGAGCAGCGGGCCGCGCGCTCGGGCTCCATCCGGGTCGGCCGGGTGCCCTTCGTGCTGCAGGCCCGGGGGCGTCCGGAGGTCGCGCTCCTGTGGAAGAACCTCATCGCGCGCAGGCGCATGGGCAGCGGGCTGGTGATGTTGCTGTCCTTCGGCGTCCTGGGCGCCGTGTTCGCGCTGGTGATGGGGGACACGCGGCTGTTCTCCAACAGCCGTGAGTTCCTGGGCCCCATGGCCCTGATGGTCGCGCTGGCCATGGCCGTGATTGGCCCGAGCGCGTTCCGCACCGACCTGCGCATGGACCTGCCGAAGCTGGAGCTCCTGCGCGCGCTGCCGCTCACGGGGCGGCAGGTGGTGGGCGCGGAGCTGGCGGCGTCCGCGCTGACGTTGGGCGTGGCGCAGTGGGTGATGTTGCTGTTGGCGCTGGTGCTGGGCGTGGGCGCGGACGACGTGACGCTCGCGCCCTGGTCCACGCCGGTGGTGCTGGGGCTGCTGCCGGTGCTGCCGGCGCTGGGGCTTGCGGGGCTGTTCGTGCAGAACGCGGCGGTGGTGCTGCTGCCCGCGTGGATTCCGGCGGACTCCGAGCGGGCGCGCGGCGTGGAGGCGCTGGGCCAGCGGCTGCTCACGCTGGTGGGCACGCTGGTGGTGACGTTCCTGGGACTGTTGCCTGCCGCGGTGGTGGCCCTCCTCGTGGGCTATCCGCTGTTCACTGTGATGGGGCGCTGGGCGGTTCCGCTCGCGGGGCTGGCGGCGGCGGGGGCACTCTGCGCGGAGGTGGCGCTGGGCGTCGCCGTCCTGGGCCGCGCCTTCGAGCGGCTGGACGTGTCGGAAGAACAGTCCAACGAAGCGTGAACGCGAGCACGAAGGGAGCATCTCCATGAAGGTCGGCTTCATCGGGTTGGGGAACATGGGCACGCCGATGGCGAAGAACCTGGCCGGCGCGGGCCATGAGCTCGTCGTCTGGAACCGCACCGCCTCCAAGGCGGAGCCGCTGAAGGCGCAGGGCGCGCGCGTGGCGAAGACGCCCGCGGAGGCCGCCCGCGACGCGGAGGTCGTCGTGTCCATGCTCGCGGACGACCACGCCGCGGAGGAGGCCGTGCTGGGGAAGGACGGAGTCGTCAGCGCCCTGTCGAGGAACGCCATCCACGTCTCCTCCAGCACCATCTCCGTCGCGCTGTCGGAGCGCCTGACGAAGGCGCACACGGACGCGGGGCAGGGCTACGTCTCCGCCCCTGTCTTCGGCCGGCCCGAGGCCGCCGCGGGCAAGCAGCTCTGGGTCGTCGCCGCGGGGCCGAAGGCGCAGGTGGAGCGGGTGCGCCCGGTGCTCACGGCCCTGGGGCGTGGCCTCACGGAGCTGGGGGAGCGGCCCTCCGCCGCGAACACGGTGAAGCTGTCCGGCAACTTCCTCATCGCGTCGATGATGGAGGCCCTGTCGGAGTCCTTCGCGCTCGCGGAGAAGTGCGGCGTGGAGCGCGCCGCGTTCCTGGACGTCTTCAAGTCCGTCTTCGCCAAGGCCCCCATCTTCGAGAACTACGCGGGCGCCATCGCGAAGGGGCAGTACACGCCCGCGGGCTTCGCGCTGCGCCTGGGCCTCAAGGACGTGTCACTGGCGCTCGAAGCGGGAAGGGCCGCCGAGGTGCCCCTCCCGCTGGCGAGCCTCCTGCGAGACCACTTCCTCACCGGCGTCGCCCAGGGGCGCGGCGATGAGGACTGGTCCGCGCTCGGCGCGCTCGCGCAGGAGCGCGCCGGCATCACGAAGAAGTCCTGAGCCCGGACTAGAACGTCGCGGAGCCCGGGACGCGCGGGTAGGGGATGGCGTCCCGGATGTTCTGCAGGCCGCACATGTAGACGATGAGCCGCTCGAACCCCAGGCCGAAGCCCGCGTGCGGCACCGTGCCGTAGCGGCGCAGGTCGCGGTACCACTGGTAGTGCGCGGGATCGAGGCCGAACTTCCTCATGCGCGCGTCCAGCACGTCCAGGCGCTCCTCGCGCTGGCTGCCGCCGATGATCTCCCCGATGCCCGGCGCGAGCACGTCCATCGCGGCCACGGTCTTCCCGTCGTCGTTGATGCGCATGTAGAAGGCCTTGATGGCCTCCGGGTAGTTCATCACCACCACGGGCCGGCCCACGTGCTCCTCGGTGAGGTAGCGCTCGTGCTCCGTCTGGAGGTCCTTGCCCCACTCCGGCGTGTACTCGAACTTCTTCTTCGCCTTCTGGAGGATGGAGACGGCCTCCGTGTAGTCGATGCGCTCGAAGCTGGAGCCGATGAACTTCTCCATCCGCTCCGTGACGCCCTTCTGCTGGCGCTCCTCGAAGAACTTCATGTCCGGTGCGCACTCCTCCAGCACGGCCTTGAAGACGTACTTGAGGAACCGCTCCGCCAGCGCCGCGTCCTCGTTGAGGTCCGCGAAGGCGATCTCCGGTTCAATCATCCAGAACTCGGCCAGGTGCCGCGTGGTGTTGCTGTTCTCCGCGCGGAACGTGGGGCCGAACGTGTAGACCTTGGACATGGCCAGGCAGTACGCCTCCACGTTCAACTGCCCGGACACGGTGAGGTAGGCCTCCTTGCCGAAGAAGTCCTTGCCCCAGTCAATCTTGCCGTCCTGCCCGCGCGGCGGGTTGTTCGCGTCCAGCGTGGACACGCGGAACATCTGCCCCGCGCCCTCCGCGTCGCTCGCGGTGATGATGGGCGTGTTCACCCAGCAGAAGCCTTCACCGTGGAAGAAGCGGTGCACCGCCTGCGCCGCCGCGTTGCGCACGCGGGTGATGGCCCCGAAGGTGTTGGTGCGCACGCGCAGGTGCGCCACCTCGCGCAGGAACTCCAGCGAGTGCTGCTTCGGCTGGATGGGGTAGGTGTCCGGGTCGTCCACCAGGCCCAGCACCTGCACCTCGTCCGCCTGGATTTCGAAGGCCTGCCCCTTGCCCTGCGACTGCACCAGCGTGCCCCGGCAGATGACGGAGGCGCCCGCGGTGAGGTGCAGGACCTCCTTCTCGTAATTGGGCAGCGAATTGGGCGCGACGACCTGGATGGGGTCGAAGACCGACCCGTCGCTCACGTTCACGAAGCTGATGCCCGCCTTGGAGTCGCGGCGCGTCCGCACCCAGCCGCGCACCTCCACCTTCGAGCCCGCTTCGACGGCCCCCGACAGGGCCTTCTTCACACTCACGACCTGCATGGTGCTCTCCCTCTGCTCCAGACCGGGAAGGCGAGTTAGTCGCGCCCGGCCCCGAGGGCAAGCACCGAGCGAGGCCTGACCCCCGCCCGGGGCAGGCCCGGTCCCCGCCCATCCAGGTTTCCCGGTCAGGGCCCCGGGGCCGCCAGCCGTCCAGGCTTTCGACGCGCCAAGACTTGTTGCCCGCGTGTCCTACCTCCCGCTAAGAGACCGAGAAGCCATGGCGATGAACGAGCGTTACGAGCCGCAGTCGATTGAAGGAAAGTGGCAGACCCGCTGGGAGCAGGAGGGCCTCTTCCGGGCAGGCAGGCGCCCGGATGCCCCGAAGAAGTACGTCCTGGAGATGCTGCCGTACCCCAGTGGCCAGATGCACATGGGGCACGTGCGCAACTACCTCATCGGGGACGTCTACGCGCGCTACTACCAGATGCGCGGCTTCGACGTGCTGCACCCCATGGGCTGGGACGCCTTCGGTCTGCCGGCGGAGAACGCGGCCATCAAGGACGGCGTCCACCCGGCCATCCGCACCCGCGAGAACATCGAGTCGTTCAAGGCGGAGATCAAGACGCTCGGCTACAGCTACGACTGGACGCGCGAGGTCAACACCAGCCAGCCGGAGTACTACCGCTGGAACCAGTGGTTCTTCCTCCAGATGCTCGAGCGCGGGCTCGTCTATCGCCGCTTCAGCAAGGTGAACTGGTGTACGGGCTGCCACACCGTCATCGCCAACGAGCAGGTGAAGGACGGCCGCTGCGAGCGCTGCGACTCCGAGGTGCAGGACAAGGAGATGCCCGAGTGGGCGTTCCGCATCACGAAGTACTCGCAGGACCTGCTCGACGCGCTCGACACGCTCAAGGAGTGGCCGGACCGCATCACCTCCGCCCAGCGCAACTGGATTGGCCGCTCGGACGGCGCGGAGGTGGACTTCCGCGTGCAGGGGCATGACGCTGGACTGCGCGTCTTCACCACGCGCGTGGACACGCTCTTCGGCTGCACCTACGTGGTGCTCGCGCCGGACCACAAGCTCGTGGCCCAGGTGACGACGGCGGAGCGCCGCGCGGACGTGGACGCGTTCGCGAAGAAGATGGCCGCGCAGAACAAGACGGAGCGGCTGGGCGAGGACGCGGAGAAGGAGGGCGTCTTCACCGGCGGCTACGCGCTCAACCCGGTGACGGGTCAGCCGGTGCCCATCTGGATCGCCAACTTCGTGGTGAGCGACTACGGCACCGGCGCGGTGATGAGCGTGCCGGCGCACGACGCGCGCGACTTCGCCTTCGCGCGCAAGTACTCGCTGCCCGTGCGCGTGGTCATCCAGCCCGCGTCAGGCGACAAGCTGGGCGCCGGTGAGACGCTCGACGCGGCGTACACGGAGGACGGCGTCCTCGTGGACTCCGGTGACTTCACCGGCATGCCTTCCGCCGAGGCGCGCGTGAAGCTCGCCGCGAAGCTGGAGGCGCAGGGGCAGGGCAAGGCCACGGTGACGTACCGCCAGAAGGACTGGGGCTTCAGCCGCCAGCGCTACTGGGGCACGCCCATCCCCATCGTCTACTGCGAGAAGTGTGACCCCGAGCGCAAGGGCATCCCCGTCCCGGTGGAGCAGCTCCCGGTGCGGCTGCCGGACATCGACACGCAGGCGGTGCTCACCGGCAAGGGGGAGCCGCCGCTCGCGAAGGTGCCGGGGTTCGTCAACGCGACCTGCCCGAAGTGCGGCGGCACCGCGCGCCGGGAGACGGAGACGATGGACACCTTCGTCGACTCCTGCTGGTACTTCGCGCGCTACCTGTCGCCGAAGTACGACGTGGCCCCCTTCGACCCGAAGGAGGGCCAGCGCTGGCTCCCGGTGGACATCTACGTGGGCGGCCCCGAGCACGGCGTGATGCACCTGCTCTACTTCCGCTTCTGGACCCGGGTGATGAAGCTCCTCGGGCTGTCGCCGGTGGACGAGCCCGTCACGCGGCTCATCACCCAGGGCATCGTCAACGGCGCGGACGGCCGGAAGATGGGCAAGCGCTACGGCAACGGCGTGGCGCCCAACACCATCGTGGCGAAGTACGGCGCGGACACGGCGCGCACCTACGTGCTCTTCGCGGGCCCGCCGGAGCGCGACTTCGACTGGTCCCACGAGCAGGTGGAGGGCGTGTTCCGCTTCCTCAAGCGCGTGTGGACGCTGGCCGCCACGCACCAGGCCTCCTCGGCGGAGGCCACGCACTCGGGCCCCTACGAGGGCAAGGCGCTGGAGACGCGCCGCGCGGCGCACAAGTGCGTCAAGCGCGTGACGGAGGCGATTGAACGCCTGTCCTTCAACACCGCCGTCGCGGGCGTCATGGAGTGCGTGAACGCGCTCTACGCGGTGGGCACGCCGGAGACGCCCGCGGAGAAGGCGGCCATGGGCGAGGCGGTGCGGCTGCTCGCGCGCATCCTCACCCCCATCGCGCCGCACATCGCGGACGAGCTGGCGGAGGCCTACGGCGCGAAGGCGTCCACCGTCACGGAGTCCTGGCCGGAGTTCGACCCGGCGCTGGTGGTGGACGACGTGATTCCGTACGCCGTGCAGGTGAACGGCAAGCTGCGCGCGGAGGTGCGCGTGGCGGCGGACGCGGCCGAGGCGGACGTGCGCGCGGCGGCGGAGGCGGACGACAAGGTGAAGGCCGCGCTCGAAGGCAAGACGCTGCGCAAGTTCGTCTTCGTGCCCAAGCGGCTGGTGAACTTCGTCGTCGGCTGACGGCGGGAGGGAGGGGCGGTGCCCGCGGAAGTGCTCGTCATGTGCTCCGCCTGCGGGCGGCCCCAGACGGCGGCCCGGCGCCGCTGCGCCTTCTGCAACGCGGAGCTGCCGGAGGCGCCCCTGCCGCCCCGGTCTCCCGAGTCCTCGGAGCCGCCCGCGCCGTGGCCGGGCGTCACTCCGCTGACGCTGGACCTGGGCAACCGGCGCGCCCTGGCCGTGAACGACGCGCGGCTGTCGTTCCAGGGGCGCCCGGGTGGAGGCCCGGCGCTCGACGTGCCCTGGGCGCGGGTGAAGCGGCTGGAGTGGAGCACGCGGCCGTACCTGGAGGCCCTGGGCCTGCTCGCCTTCACGGCGCTGGGCCTCCTCTGGGCGCCGACGCAGGCGGTGCGGATCATGGCGCTGGCCGCGGGCGTCCTCGGCGTGATGCTGACGGGGCTCTACCGTCACCACGGCCTCACCGTGGAGCTGGATGACGGCTCACGGATGCGGTGGCCCCTGGGCATGGCGCCAAGGGGCTCGGCCCGGGAGGCGCGGCTCCAGGTGGCCCGCGCCGCGCTGGCGGAAGCAGGTCGCGTGCGGCGCGTGCCGGTGGCCGGCTTCGACGCCTGAGGGCGGTGCCGCCTCCCACTCCGTCGCTTGACGGAGGATCGCGGCCGGGTAGGGTGCGCGCCCATGCGGCCCTCCAGGAACGCGATTCAAACGGGTGCGGTGAAGGCGTTCCGGTGGGGCGTGGTGGCTACGGCGATGCTGGGCGCCGGGTGCGGCTACCGCTTCAGCCCGTGGGGCTCCGCGCTGCCGGAGGGAGCGGGGCAGGTGTGCGCGCCCATCTTCGCCAACGAGACGCCGGAGCCCGCGCTGGAGAACCTCTTCACGCGCTACCTGCGGCAGAACCTCATCGAAGCGGGCCGGCTGGCCAGCGCTCCGGGCTGCACGTCCACGGTGGAGGGGGCGGTGCTCAACATCTGGACGTCCCCGACCATCATCCCCAACAACTACCGCATCTCCACCACCGTGCGGCTGCGCCTCGTCAAGGAGGGGCAACTGCTCGGGGAGACGGTGGTGTCGGGGACCGAGGACTACCTCCAGGGACGCGGGAACGTCCTGGAAGCCGAGGCCAACCGTCAGGCCGCGCTGGCGCGCCTGGCGGAGCTGCTCATGCGCGACGGCTACGATCGGCTGGCCAGCACCTGGTGAGGACCGGGGAGCCCGGTCCTCGACGCGCGGTGGTGCTACGGGACGACTAGGCCTTCGCCTTCGCGGCGGCCTTGGCCAGCCGGGAGATGCGGCGCGCGGCGGTGCGCTTGTGCAGGACGCCCTTGCTGGCCGCCTTGTTGAGGGTCTTGGAAGCCGCCTTCAGCGCGTCCGTCGTCTTCGAACCGTCCTTGGAGGCAATGGCCTCGCGGGCGGACTTGACGGCGTCCTTCACGGTCGTCCGGACGTTCACGTTCCGGGCGCGGCGCTTCAGGGACTGGCGGTAACGCTTCTCTGCGGACTTGGTGTTCGCCAAGGCAATGCTCCAGCGGAAGGCAAGGCAAGGAAAAAGAGGGGCCGTCCTTACTGCGACGCCCCGGTTGCGTCAAGGCACGCGTGCGATCGCGATCAGGATTTCCAGTTCCGGAACCCCCGGGAGGCCCCCGGAATGCCTCCCGGGGCCCCACCGGCGCCTGTCGCCGGAAGAATCATGCCGGCGGGGCGGCGTATTCCCACCGCAACCCGGCCGGATCCACGAACTGGAAGCCCGCCTCGGGGGTGGCGCACGCCACCAGGCGCCCCGGGTGGTGGGCCCGGAACAGCTCCAGGAGCCGGGTGACCCCCGCGGTCGAGGGCGCCTCCAGGGTGATGGCCACCGGGGACGCGGCCTGCGCCTGGGCGCTGCCCGGCATGAAGACGAGCCCCAGGCCCGCGCCCGTGTAGGCCGCCGTGCCATCCGTCGTCCGGGTGGGGGCCCAGCCCAGCCAGGAGGCCAGCTCATCCCAGAAGGCCTTCTGGGCCGCCACGTCCGGCACCGCCAGGCGCAGGGTGGCCACGGACGCGCGCGGCGGGTGGCTGGGCGGGGGCAGCGCCTTCTCCACGGCCTTCGCGGCCTGCCAGTGGCGCTCCATGTGCGCGAGCGTGGCGCCGCCGAAGGGGACGTTCTCCTCGTTCAGCTTCGCCTCGATGTACTGGAAGCGGGTGACGAAGCGGCGCGTGGCCATGCGCAGCGCGTCCTCCGCGGGCGTCTTCACGAAGCGCGCGAGGTTCGCGAGCGAGAACAGGACGTCCCCCAGCTCGTGCTCGATGGCGTCCCGGTCGCCCGAGGCGATGGCCTCGTCCAGCTCGCGCAGCTCCTCGTCCAGCTTGCCGCGCACCCCGGCCAGGTCCGGCCAGTCGAAGCCGATGCGGCTGGCCTTCTCCGTCAGGCGCTCCGCGCGCAGCAGGGACGGGGCCGCGGTGGGCACGCCATCCAGCACGGAGCCCGCGCGCCCGGTCTTCTTCTTGCGCTCCTCCGCCTTCAGTTGCGCCCAGTTGGCCAGCACCTGCTCGGCGCCCTTCACCTGCTGATCCCCGAACACGTGCGGGTGCCGGCTGGTGATCTTGTCGCTGATCGCCGCGCAGACGTCCGCCATCGTGAACTCGCCCAGCTCCGCCGCCAACTGCGCGTGGAAGACAATCTGGAAGAGCAGATCCCCCAGCTCCTCGCACAGCGGGCGCCACGGGCCGCCGTCGGCGACGCGGTCCATCTCGTCCAGGACCTCGAACGCCTCCTCGGTCAGATAGGGGCGCAGCGAGCGCAGGTCCTGCTCGCGGTCCCACGGGCAGCCGCCCTCGGCCCGAAGGCGCCGCATGATCTCCACCAGTCGTTCCAGCTCCGTTCCAGGCGCCGCCATTCATTCACTCCCGAGCAATCCCCCCGCCGGGGGTTCCTGTAGCACGGGCGGTGGGCACCACATGATTTCGGATCGTCCCGCCTGTCGCCTATCATCGGACGTCCGGATGCTCCGCTCGTTCCTCGGCCTGTGTTGCAGCCTCGTGCTGCTTGTTCCCGCGCGCGCCCCTGCGTTGATGCAGGAGCCGCTCCTGCGCATCGAGGAGAAGGTCATCGAGCCGGAGCCGGACCCCAGCACCTTCCAGGCCACGGAGGATGATCCGGTGGAGGACCCCGGCCCCGAGGAAGCCGACGAACCGGATCCCGAGCCCCGCCCCGACAACCGGCGCCGCGTCATCGCCCCGCCGCCCCTGAAGCCCGCCGCCCCCGCCGAACCCGCGCCCCCGCCCGTCGTCGTCCCGGTCCGTCCCGCCGTCACCCCGGTGATGGCGCCGAAGGTGACGGACGCGGAGCTGCTGGCCGCCTGGGAGAAGTGGAAGGCGGCGCGCTCCCGCAACGACCTGGCCGCGGCGGCCGCCGCCCAGAAGGAGCTGCTCACGCTGCGCGAGGAGGTGCTCGCCTCCGACCTGGAGCCCCTGAGCATGGGCTTCGTGCGCGAGGCCGGGGTCCGCCGCCGCGCCGGGGACCTGACCGGCGCGCTCGCGCTCCTGGACGTGGCCGTGGCCCTGTCGCCCGGGCTGCCCGCCGCGCGCTTCGCCCGGGCGGAGGCCTACGTGGTGGGGGATCCGTTGAACGTGCCGCGCGCGGCGGGGGAGTGGAAGTCCGCCCTCGCGACGCTGCTCGGTGACGCCCGCTACCGCCGGCCCGCGCTCGCGGACCTGGGCGCGCTGGTGCTCGCGGCGTGGGCGGCCACGGCGGTGGCGGTGGTCGCGGTGCTCTTCCTGCGGCGGATCCGCTATGCGCTGCATGACTTCCACCACCTGTTCCCCCGGGCGGTGACGCGCTGGCAGTCCTGGCTGCTGGGCCTGATGCTCCTGGCGCTGCCCGCGGTGCTGGGCGCGGGCCTGGTGCCGGTGCTGCTCCTGCTCTTCGCCTCGGTGGCGCTGTACGTGGGCCGCGCCGAGCGCTGGGTGGCCGCGGTGCTGCTCATGGGCCTGGGCCTGATGCCGCTCGCCGCGGGGACCCTGACGCGCTTCACCGTCTTCGCCGGCACGCCCGCGGAGGACGTCTACCTCCTGGAGCGCGGAGGCCTGTCCGCGGAGGGCGCGGCGGCCCGTGTTCGCGCCCGCGCGGAGGCGCGCACCGCCCGCTTCCAGGAGCTGGGCGCGCTCGCCTGGTACGAAGCGCGCCGGGGCCTGCTGGAGGAGGCGCGGGCGGACTTCAAGGCGGCCTCCGCCCTCAAGTCCGGCGACGCGCGGATGCTCACGCGCTTTGGCAACGCGCTGTTGGGCCTGGGCGACGTGGACGGCGCGGTGCTGCTCTATACGCAGGCGTCCAAGGCGGATCCGTCCATGGCCGCGCCGCACTACAACCTGGGGCAGGTGTACCGGCGCCGGGCCCGGCTCCTCCCGGATGATCAGGTGGGCAAGGAGCTGGACCGCTCCACCTCCGCCATCGCCCAGGCGCAGGCCCTGGACAACGCGCTCCTGCGCCGGGACCCGCCGCCGGAGGACCGCCCCCTGCTCAACCTCCTGCTGCTGGCCCCGACGGTGCCGGAGCGCGACTGGCTGGACCTGGCGGACGGCACCCAGGAGGGCGCCCGCGTGGAGGGACAGGTGGGCCGGTGGCTGTCGCCCCTGCTGCCGGCGGGCCCGGTGGGCTGGGGGCTGACCGCGGCGCTCGCGGCGCTCGTCGCCGTCCTCGGGGAAGCCTCCTGGCGCATGAAGGCGTCTCGCGGCTGCGAGCGGTGCGGAAGTGCCATCTGCCTTCGCTGCGACAAGGACCTGTCCGTGGGCAGCGCGATGTGCGGCCAGTGCGTCCACGTCTACGCGCGCAAGAGCCAGGTGCCCAAGGAGTTCCGCTCGCGCAAGCAGGGCGAGGTGGACCGCCACCAGGCCTGGACGAAGCGGGTGACGTACGTGCTGGGCAGCCTGGTGTCCGGCGCGGGCCACGTGGGCACGGGCCTGCCGGTGCGGGGCGCCCTCTATGCCTTCCTGTTCAGCTTCGCGGTGGCCGCGCTGGTGCTCCACCGGGGCCTCGTCCGCACGCCGTACGGGGACGTGCCGCTGTACCTCAAGCTCGTGCCCGCGGGCACGGTCCTCTTCTTCGTCTACCTGCTGACCCTGCGCGGCCTGCGCCGCCACCAGCGGGGGGAGGCCTGAGCCATGTCCCTCAAGGGAACCCTCAAGGACTTCGGCATCGGCGACATCCTGCAGTTGATTGGCCAGCAGCAGAAGACCGGCACGCTCCACCTGCGCAACAAGGACCAGGAGGTGCGCGTCGGCTTCCAGGACGGCCACATCATCAAGGCCGAGAGCCTCACCCGGAAGCGCAAGGAACTCATCGGCGCCATGCTGGTGCGCGCCGAGATCATCACGGAGACCCAACTGGAGGCGGCGCTGGAGGTCCAGAAGCGCACCCTCAAGCGCCTGGGGGACGTGCTGGTGCAGAGCCACGCCCTCACCGCGGAGCGCTTCCAGCAGATGGCCCAGCTCCAGGTGACGGAGACGCTCTACCGCCTCTTCACCTGGAAGGCGGGCACCTACGAGTTCATCCAGGAGCCCGTGGAGCCCGGCCCCGAAGGCATCACCCCGCTGCGCGCGGAGACGGTGCTGATGGAGGGCTTCCGGATGGTGGACGAGTGGCCCGTCATCCGGAAGCGCATCCACCGCGACGACATGACCTTCGAGCGCGTCAAGGCGCTGCCGCCGCCCCGCGCCAACGCCGACGAGGGCGGGGAGCTGGGCGTCATCGGTCCGTCGGAGCGCCACGTCTACGAGGAGATCGCCGTGGGGCGCGACCTGCGCCGCATGGTGGACCTCTGCGGCCTGGGCGAGTTCGAGACCTGCAAGGCGCTCTACAACCTGGTCAAGGGCGACTACGTGCGCGCCATCGACCCGGAAGGCCGCGCGCCCGTGCCGGAGGACACCCGCTTCCTCGCCCGGGTCGCGGGGCCCGTGGGCCGCATCGCGGTGACCATGGCGGTCATCGCGGGCCTGGCCTTCATCGCGTCCCGTTGGGTCGGGAGCGCGGGGCGCGAGCCCGGCGCCTCCCGGCTGGGAGACCCCGCCGCCCAGCGTCAGATTGCCCACGCGCAGCGCGTCCGCATCGAGGCCGCGCTGGAGGTGTTCCAGTTGGAGAAGGGCGACCTCCCGGAGCGGTTGGATGCTTTGGTCGATGCCGGATTGTTGACTCCGGAGGAACTGCGCTACCCGTGGCGGGAGGAGTACTATTACCGCCGCACGGCCGCCCGGCAGTTCATCCTCCTACCGCCCGTGCGCTAGCCCGTGGGCAGGCTCGCCGTCGAGAGACGGCGGGCGAGGGGGGAGGGGCGACGTTAAATTGAGGGCGAGCGATCACTGAACGAGGAACGACGCGCATTGCGAAATCCCGCCACGCTGGAAGTGCCCGCAGCTCGCGCTGAAACCACCCCCACCTCCGCCAAGGTGGACGTCCGTGACAACGAGACGACCCAGGCCCTGTGCGGAAACCAGAACGAAAACCTCAAGCTGATGGAGCGGCGCCTGGGGGTCCGGGTGGGGCAGCGCGGTACGGAGCTGCTTCTCTCGGGGCCCGCGGACGCGGTCGCCTTCGCGGTCCGCCTCGTGGAGAACCTGGAGGAGATGATCCGCGCCGGACGGCCCGTCTACCGCGAGGACGTGGAGCAGGCCATCAAGGTCCTGGGCCGCGGCACGGAGTCGCTGCAGGAGGTCATGCTCGGCACCGTCCTCAAGAGCTCCGGCAACCGGCAGATCGCCCCCAAGAGCATCGCGCAGAAGCGCTACGTGGACGCCATCCGCGCCCACGACATCGTCTTCGGCGTGGGCCCCGCCGGCACCGGCAAGACGTACCTCGCCATGGCCATGGCGGTCGCCTTCCTCCAGGAGCGCAAGGTCAAGCGCATCATCCTGGCGCGCCCCGCCGTGGAGGCCGGTGAGAAGCTCGGCTTCCTCCCCGGCGACCTGGCGGAGAAGGTGAACCCGTACCTGCGCCCGCTCTACGACGCGCTGCACGACATGATGGCCGTGGAGCGCGCCCAGCACCTGGTGGAGCAGGGAGTGGTGGAGGTGGCGCCGCTCGCGTTCATGCGCGGCCGCACCCTCAACGACGCCTTCGTCATCCTCGACGAGGCGCAGAACACCACCGTGGAGCAGATGAAGATGTTCCTCACCCGCCTGGGCTACAACAGCAAGGCGGTCATCACCGGCGACGTGACCCAGGTGGACCTGCCCACGGGCAAGCTGTCCGGCCTGAACCACGCGCGCTCCGTGCTGCGGAACATCGAAGGCATCCACTTCTCGGAGTTCTCCGACGTGGACGTCGTGCGCCACCCGCTGGTGCAGGAGGTCATCCGCGCCTACGAGCGCTCCGAGGCCGCCCAGAAGGAGGCCCAGGCCGCCCGCGAGGCCCCCGAAGCCTCCACCCCTCCGGCCGAAGGCGCGGAGTCCTGACGGCCTGATGCCGCGCCCGCCACCCCCGCTCCCAGCCTCGCGCCGGGACGGGGGTGGAGTCGCTTATGGGCTTACACCGCTGCCTGTTGGCTTACTCGCAAATTTCGCAGAGCGAACTGGCGTCCGGGCGGCGGCTGTCCCACCCTCACGAATTTTCCCCGTCCCTGCTTCCTTGTAGGGAGCCTGACGTCTTCGCAGGGTGAGGAGTTCCCCCATGGCCGATCCTGAATCACCAACCCCCGGGCCCAGTCCGCTGGACGCGCTCGCGGTCCGCCTGGGGCTCGGGCGGCGTGGGGAGTGGGGCCGGCGCGTCGTGCAGGCCCTGCTGCTGCTCGTCGTCTCGGTGGGGGCGGGCTTCGTCATCTCCCCGGGCCTCTACAGCCAGCAGATCCCTGCGCTCGCCGCGGAGAACCTGGGCAAGCCCTTCCGGGCCAACTCGCCCGCCGGCTTCAAGGCCGCGCGCGACTACGACATCGTCCACCAGTCGATGACGGAGCAGCGCCGCCGCGAGGCCCGCAGCGCCGTGCGCCCGGTGTACGACCTCAACCCGGCGGTGGTGGGCAACCTGCGCGCGTCCGTGCGCGCGGCCTTCGCCTCCGCGCGCGCGCACCTGGAGGAGGAGAAGGAGGCCCGCGCCGAGGAGACCCCGCCGGAGGAGGGCCAGGCCAAGCGCCGCCGCGCCCCGCCGCTCACCCCGGAGGCCCTGGAGCGCCAGCGCCGCGACCGCGAGGAGATGCAGGCCCGGTTCCAGGAGCAGCTCTTCGGCCAGCGGGACGCGGGGCTGGAGTCGGAGGACTTCCAGGCGCTCACCGCCAACGGCTTCTCGGAGGAGGCGGAGACCGCCACCCTGGTGCTGCTGGACCGCGCCTACCGCGCGGACGGCGGCCCGGTGTACGTGGCCGGCTCGCGGGAGGAGCTGGTGCGCGAGGCGCCCCAGGGCCTCACCGTGCGCGACGTGCAGCACAAGAACGAGGAGACGCTGCCCGCGGGCGCCGCCCAGGTGGTGGACATGCGGGAGGCCCACCAGGAGTTGGACCGGTTCGCCTCCGTGCCCGGCAACGTGATGCCGGAGGCCCCGGCCGTGCAGCGCCGCGCGGTGCTGAGGATCGCCAAGCGGCTCGTGCGCCCCAGCCTGACCATCAACATCGCGGAGACGGACCTGCGCCGCCGGCTCGCGGGCGACGCGGTGAAGGACGCCGTCATCTCCATCAAGAAGGGCCAGCGCGTCATCGGCGACGGCGAGCTCGTCAACGAAACGCACCTCGTCATGCTGCGCGGGATGCGCGCGCAGACGGACCGCCTGGACCTGGTCCAGCTCCAGGTGGGCGGCACGGGCCTGGTGGCCCTGCTGGTGGTGGCCTTCTACGGCTTCTGCCGCGCCGCCTTCCGCCGCTTCCGCCCCACGCGCAAGGACGGCGTGCTCCTGGGCCTGCTGCTGGTGGGCCTGCTGGGCCTGCTCCAGGTCTGGGTGTCCATCGCGGACGCGGTGCAGGACCGCTACACGGCGCTGCCCATCGAAGCGTTCTATTACGCCTTCCCGGTGGCGGCGGGCGCCATGCTGGTGCGCTTCATCCTGACGCAGGAGCTGGCGCTCTTCTTCGCCATGGTGTTCGCGTGCCTCACGGGCGTGATGCTGGGCAACTCGCTGGCGTTCGGCATCTACACGCTGGTGGGCTCGCTGGTGGCGGCGGACCGCATCGTCAAGGCGAAGGACCGCGTGGGCATCTTCCGCGCGGGCCTCGTCACCGGCGTGGCCAACCTCATCGCGGTGCTCTTCCTGTTCCTCGTGGAGGGCAAGGGCCTGGCCGGGGACACGGTCATCACCGCGGTGTGCGCGTTCTTCGGCACCGCGCTCGCCGTCCCGGTGATGGTGATGGCGCTCACGCCGCTCATCGAGGCCACGTTCGGCTACGCGTCGGACATCAAGCTTTTGGAGCTGGCGAACCTGAACCACCCGGCGCTCAAGGAACTCATCGTCCAGGCGCCCGGCACGTACCACCACTCCATCATCATCGGCACGCTGGTGGAGAACGCGGCGGAGACGATTGGCGCGAACCCGCTGCTGGCGCGCTCGTGCGCGTACTACCACGACATCGGGAAGGGCCGGAACCCGCTCTACTTCGGGGAGAACCAGAAGGGGGAGAACCGGCATGACGGCCTGGCGCCCGCGATGAGCGCGGTCATCATCAAGCGCCACGTGACGGAAGGCCTGGAGATGGCCCGGCAGTACCGCCTGCCCAAGCTGGTGGCGGACGCCATCCCCCAGCACCACGGCACGCGCACGGTGGGCTTCTTCTTCCACAAGGCCCTGAAGGAGCAGGAGGGCAAGGAAGGCGCGCCCCCCATCGACGAGAGCATCTACCGCTACCCGGGCCCCAAGCCGCAGTTCCGCGAGGCGGCGCTGGTGATGATCGCCGACGCGGTGGAGGCCTCCACGCGCTCCATGCCGGACCCCACCAGCGCGAAGCTCCAGGCGCAGGTGCAGAAGATCATCAACATCATCTTCTCCGAGGGCCAGCTCGACGAGTGCGACCTGACGCTCAAGGACCTGAACCTCATCGCCCAGTCCTTCCTGCACACGCTGGAGGGCATCTACCACACGCGCCCCGTCTACCCGGCGGGCGCCATGGGCGGGGGCAAGGCCGGAGGCGCGCCGCTGATGATGGCGCCCGCGCCCGCGAAATCCGACGCGAAGGACCCGAAGGTGCGAACGGCGGGCATGTCATGAGCCGCAAGGTGGAGGGCGTGAAGCTGCGCAAGGGCAAGGTGATTCCGCGCGACGACGGCAAGCGCATCGAGGAGTTCGTCGGCGTGGCCAGCACGCAGACGGAGTCCGCCTCCGTGGCGCGCATGCGGGCGCCGCCGGGCTGGAGCGAACCCGCGCAGACGCCGGAGTTCGACGAGGTGGTGCTCGTCCTCACGGGCGAGCTCACCCTGGTGGTGGACGGCAAGCGCGAGCGGATTGGCGCGGGCGAGGTGGGCCTGGTGCCGCGCGGCAAGCGCGTGGTGTACCGCAACGACTCGCAGGGCGCGTGTGACTACTGGTCCATCTGCGCCCCGGCGTTCCGCGTGGAGCTGGCGCACATGGAGAAGCCGGCGCCCAAGGCCAAGGCCGCGGACAACCACGTGACGGTGCAGGTGGCGCACGGGCAGGGCGCGGACTACGAGCGCCTGCTCACCACCTGGGCCCGCGACTACCTGAAGCGCCTGGGCCTCACCGGCTGCGAGCTGTCGCTGTCGCTCGTGGGGGACCGGGCCATCCGCCGGCTCAACCGCACCTGGAGGCAGAAGGACAAGGCCACGGACGTGCTGTCCTTCCCCGCGGGCGACCTGCCCAAGGGCACCCCGGGCCCCCGCCCGCTGGGCGACGTGGTCATCTCCCTGGACACGGCCAAGCGGCAGGCGAAGGAGTACGGCCGCACGCTGGAGTCGGAGATGGGCCGCTACCTGGCGCATGGCCTGTTGCACCTCCTGGGGCATGACCATGAGAAGCCCCGGGACGCGAAGCGCATGGCGGCCCTGGAGGAGCAGTTGCTGGGCGAGCGGGGCATGGTGGCGGACTCACTGACCATCGACTCGCGCGCCCGCCGCGCGAAGCTCATCTGAAATCCCCGCCGGGGGGCTTGCGGCCCCCCGTGCCTCGTGTTGGATGGAACGATGCCCCGCCTGTCGTCTCTCATCGTCGCAAGCCTGTTGGGTCTCCTGCTGACCGCGCCTGTCGCGCGCGCCGCGTCGGTGCCGCCGTGGGGCACGGGCGAGAGCCGGGGCGAGGACCTGTCCATCTGGCTGGTGACCTTCAGCCCCGGCGACGACGTCTTCTCGTGGTGGGGCCACGGCTCGCTGGTGGTGGAGGACCGCGCCCGCCACATGCAGCGGCTCTACAACTACGGGATGTACTCGTTCGACGACCAGACGGTGGTCCACTTCGCCAAGGGCCGCCTGGAGTTCTGGGTGGGCGAGTCGAGCGTCAACGGCACCTTCCGCTTCTACAAGTCGCTGGATCGCGACGTGCGCGTGCAGGAGCTCAACCTCACGCCGGAGCAGCGCGTGACGGTGGCGAAGAAGCTGGCGGACAACGTGCTGCCGGAGAACCGCGACTACCTCTACGAGCACTACAGCGACAACTGCGTGACGCGGCTGCGCGACATGATCGACGTGGCCGTGGGCGGCCGGCTGGCGGAAGCGGAGAAGGCCCCGGCCCGCATGACGCTGCGCGAGCACACGCGGCGCTACACGGCGGTGAGCCCGCCCGTGAGCTTCCTGCTCGACTTCATGATGAACGACTCCATCGACAAGCCCATCACCCGCCGCGAGGAGGCCTTCCTCCCGGACGAGTTGGAGCAGCAGGTGGCGGAGCTGAAGGTGCCGGGCCCGGACGGCCAGCCGGTGTCGCTGGTGGAGAAGCAGTGGGACTTCTACGCGTCGCCCACGCGCGCTCGGCCCCCCGCGCAGCCCCCCGTGTTCGGCCCGTACATCCTCGCGCTGGGCGTGCTCCTGGGCGGCGCCGCGCTGGGCCTGGCCGCGTGGGAGAAGAAGGGCAGCCGCGCGGCGCGCGTCCTCCTGGGCCTGGAGAACGTGGTGGTGGGGCTGGTGCTGGGCATCCCCGGGCTGGCGCTCGTCGTCATGTGGGTGGGCACGAACCACGTCGTCACGCACCACAACGAGAACCTCTTCCTCGCGAACCCGCTGACGCTCCTGGCCGTGCCGTACGGCCTGCGCCTCACCTGGAATAGCGCGAAGGCCCGCTCGCGGCTCAAGTGGGTGTGGGGCCCGCTCGCGGTGACCGGCGCGCTGGGGCTGGTCCTCAAGGTCCTTCCCTGGTTCGACCAGGACAACTGGCGCGCCATCGCGCTCATCCTGCCCATCTCCCTGGGCATGGCCGGCGCGTTCTGGCTGGACCGGCTCCGGGCGCTCGTGCCAGGAACGGCGCGCACGCCGCCCCGTCAGGATGCACAGGTGACCTCGCTCAAGGCCTCCTGAAACACCCCGGCATTCCCAACTGTTTCGATACGAAGGAGACGACGAACACCATGGCGAACGATTCGATGGAGAAGATCCAGACCCTGAAGGAGCGCCTCAACGCGCTCCGGGGGCATCTTTGACCTCGACCGCAAGCGGTCCCGCATCGCACTGATTGAACGCGACTCCACGCAGCCCGACTTCTGGAACGACAACACCAAGGCCCAGGGCCTGCTGAAGGAGAAGTCCACGCTGGAGGCCAGCGTGGGCGCCTTCGACAAGACGCTGCGCGGGCTGGACGACGCGCAGACGCTGCTGGAGCTGGCGGCGGAGATGAACGACGAGGCCAGCGCCCATGAAGCGGAAGGCACGCTCGCGTCGCTGGAGGGCGAGGTCGCGAAGCTGGAGCTGGCGCGGATGCTCTCCGGGCCGCAGGACCGCAGCAACTGCTTCATGGACATCAACGCGGGCGCGGGCGGCACGGACTCCATGGACTGGGCCGCCATGCTCCTGCGCATGTACACGCGCTACGGTGAGACCAAGGGCTGGAAGGTCGAGCTCAGCGACGAGGTGCCGGGCGAAGAGGCGGGCTTCAAGAACGTCTCCCTGCGCATCGAGGGTGAGAACGCCTACGGCTACCTCAAGGCGGAGGTGGGCGTGCACCGGCTCGTGCGCATCAGCCCCTTCGACGCCAACGCCCGCCGCCAGACGGCGTTCGCCTCCGTGGACGTGTACCCGGAGGTGGACGACAGCATTCAAATCGACCTGCCGGAGAAGGACATCGAGCTGAAGTTCATCCGCGGCGGCGGCGCGGGTGGACAGAAGGTGAACAAGACGTCCTCCACGGCGCAGCTCCGCCACCTGCCCACGGGCATCATCATCACCTGCCAGACGGAGCGCTCGCAGTCGGCCAACAAGGACATGGCCTTCAAGATCCTTCGCGGCCGCCTGTACGAGCTGGAGATGAAGAAGCGCGAGGCCGAGCGCGACGCGGCGGAGGCGGCGAAGAAGGACATCTCCTTCGGCTCGCAGATCCGCAGCTACGTGCTGGCGCCGTACCGCATGGTCAAGGACCTGCGCACCGGCGTGGAGACGGGCAACGTGGACAAGGTCCTGGACGGCGACCTGGACGAGTTCGTCACCGCGCAGCTTCTGGGCGTGAAGAACCCCAACCGCAACGCCTCCGCGGACTAGGGGCACGCAAGCCCCCAGCCGGACGTCCGGACGCATCCCACACCCCTCCCGGGCCTTGAGGCCGGGAGGGGTTCTTCATGCCCGGGAACCTTTTTCCGGGGCCGGTGTCAGGGGGCGGGGCAGGGTGGTGCGGTAGGATGGCGTGGGCCGGACACGGGAGGCGCGGGTGTCACCGGGCGGAGTGCTCGACGTCGGACAGCAGGCCCTGGCCGCCGAGGCCCTGGCCGACCCGCGCCGCGAGGAGCAGGCGCTGCTCGTCCGGCTGCGGCGCGGCGACCCGGAGGCCTTTGAATCGCTGGTGCACCAGCACCAGGACCGCCTCTACGACTTCTGCTTCCGCATGCTGGGCGACCGCGAGGAGGCCCACGACCTGGTGCAGGAGATCTTCGTCAGCGTGCACCAGAACGTCCGCCGCTTCCGCGAGGACGCGCGCCTGTCCACGTGGCTGTTCCGCATCTCCAAGAACCACTGCCTCAACCGGCTGAAGTACCTCCAGCGCCGGGGGCGGGGCCGCTCGGACGTGTTCGACGAGGTGAGCGCCGCCGCCATCTCGGAAGGGGGCGGTGCGCCGCCGCAGCCGGACGCCGCCCTGGACGCGGCGCGTGAGCGGGCCCGGGTGCAGCGGGCCATTTCCCAACTGGACCCCGATGCGCGCATGCTGGTGGCGCTGCGAGACATCGAGGGCCTGAGCTACGACGAGATTGTCGACATCACCGAGCTGCCCGAGGGAACCGTGAAGAGCCGGCTCCACCGGGCACGCGAGAAGCTGGCGGACCTGCTGGGGCGCTTCGAACCATGAGCGGCGGCGGGTGGAGGTCAACGGACGTGGAACCGCGATTGGATCACCGCGAGGCGAGGGCGCTCTTCCTGGCGCTCGCCGATGAACAACTGGCGGCCCCCCAGGAGCAGGCGGTGCGCAGCCACCTGGACGGCTGTGAGGAGTGCCGCCAGGGGTGGGACCGGTACGCCCGCACGGTGGAGCGCGTGCGCACGGTGGAGCGGGAGAAGGCCCCGCCCGCGCTCGCGTCGCTCGTGGCCTCCCGCGTGCGCCGCCAGCGCCGCTTCGGCCTCAAGGGCCTGCACCTGGCGCATGCCCAGCACCGCTTCCCGGTGGAGATCCTCATCCCGCTGCTCCTGGCCGCGGCGGTGGGCGCATTTCTCTTGATGTCTTCCTGACGGTCGTTTCCGGGGCCGCCACCCCCTGGGATGCGTTGCGTACCGGGGGAGGCTTGGCTACGGTGCCGCGCCTTTCATACGAGCGCGTCATGGCCGACCCCGAGAACAAGACCCCCCCAGGTGAGAAGAGCGGCGAAGCGGCGGACTCCAGCTCCAAGGAGCAGGAGATCTACCAGCAGCGGTTGGACAAGGCCGAGAAGTGGCGCGAGGCCGGCTTCAACCCGTACGGCAACGGCTACGCCCCCAAGCACCGGGCCGCGGACATCCTGGCCACGCACGCCCACCACTCCATGGAGGACCTGGAGAAGGACGCGCCCGTCTACGACGTCGCCGGCCGCATCGTGGCCATGCGCTCGTTCGGCAAGGCCGCCTTCATCAAGCTGCGCGACCGCTCCGGGGAGATCCAGGCGCACGTGAAGAAGGACGCGCTCGGGGACCTCTATGAGGTCTTCAAGCAGTGCGACCTGGGCGACTTCGTCGCGGTGCAGGGCCCCGTCTTCCGCAGCAAGACGGGCGAGCTGTCCCTGTCCGCCACGAAGTTCGTGCCCCTCACCAAGTCCCTGCGCCCCCTGCCGGAGAAGTGGCACGGCCTCACGGACGTGGAGGTCCGCTACCGCCAGCGCTACCTGGACCTCGTCTCCAACCCGGACGTGAAGCAGGTCTTCCTCAAGCGCAGCAAGCTGGTGAAGTTCATCCGGAGCTTCCTCGACGGGCGGGACTTCGTCGAGGTGGAGACCCCGATGATGCACCCGCTGGTGACGGGCGCGGCGGCGCGGCCGTTCATCACGCACCACAACACGTACGACATCGACCTCTACATGCGCATCGCGCCCGAGCTCTATCTGAAGCGGCTCGTGGTGGGCGGCATGGATCGCGTCTACGAAATCAACCGCAACTTCCGCAACGAGGGCATCAGCACCCGGCACAACCCGGAGTTCACGATGCTGGAGTTCTATCAGGCGTACGCCACGTACGAGGACCTGATGGACCTCACGGAGGAGATGCTCTCGGAGGCCTCCCGCCACGTCACCGGCGACTCCAAGGTGAAGTACGGCGAGCACACGGTGGACTTCGGCAAGGGCTGGAAGCGCATCCCCATGCCGGAGGCCATCCGCGAGGCCGTCCCCACCCTGTCCGACAAGGACATGGTGGACGTGGACCGCCTGCGTCACGAGCTGCTCAAGACGGTCCACTCGGAGGCGGAGCGCCGCGCCGTGGACGCCATGAACCACGGTGAGCTGGTGGGCGCCCTCTTCGAGGCCCACGTCGAGCACACGCTCATCCATCCCACCTTCATCACCCAGTATCCCACCGCCGTCTCCCCGCTCGCCCGCCGCAACGACCAGAACCCGGAAGTCACGGACCGGTTCGAGCTCTTCGTCGCGGGCCGGGAGATCGCCAACGCCTTCTCCGAGCTGAACGACCCCCTGGACCAGAAGGGCCGCTTCCAGGCCCAGTTGGACGCGAAGCAGCGGGGCCAGCAGGAGACCATGGACTACGACGAGGACTACATCCGCGCCCTGGAACACGGCATGCCGCCCACGGCCGGTGAGGGCATCGGGATTGATCGCGTCGCCATGTTGTTCACGGACGCCGCCAGCATTCGTGACGTGATTCTCTTCCCCCTCCTCAAGCCGCTGGCGAAGTAGCCACGAGGCCTCGTGCACCCCGCCGAACGGCAGACCGACTATCGCTGGCCCCTCCTGTGGGCCGGCGCCCTCGTGGCCCTCGTGGGAGCCATCCTCCTGGGGGTGGCCATCTCCGAGTCCGAGGCGTGGGCCGAGGTGGCCGGCGCCCTGGGCCTCTCCTTCGTGGGGTGGGGCGGGCTCGTCCAGTCCTTCGACGCCGGGGCGCTCGCCCTGGGCGCCCAGAAGGCCGCGGCCGTGGCCGGCCCCAAGGCGCTGGTGGCGGGGACGCTCGTCTGGCTGGCGGGCTGGGGGCTCATCGCCGCCGGCATCCGCCGCGCGCCGGCCTCCGGTGAGGGGCCCAGCCCCGCCGCGGGCGCGCCCCTGTATCCGCGCCTGGCGCGCTACCGGGACTTCTACTGGAGCACGCTGGGCGCCTACGGCGGCGGCATCCTCCTGGCGGAGCTGGCGCTGCTGCTGCTCCAGACCGTGCTCTCCAGCGGCGTGCCGTCCGACCTGGGCGGCGCGGCGCGCGAGGCGGGCGGGGGGCTGTCCCTGCCGCCCACCATCGCCTTCGCCATCGCGTTCATCGTGAGCATGGGCGTGGCGTTCGCGTCCGGCTTCGTGGGCGCGTCCCGGGCGCAGCGGCTGTCGTTCCCGGAAGCCACCATCGGCGTGTTCTACCTGGGCCTGCCGGTGCCCATCCTCCTGTCGCTGATGGAGCGCGTGCCGTCGCTCCAGCTCGCCCTGGGCTACCGGCTGCGCGAGGTGACGTACGTCGCGGGGCTCATCGGCCGGCCGGAGCTGGCGTACTGGCTCGTCTTCGCCGCGCTGGTGCTGGCGCTCGTGCTGGGCATCAACACGGGCTTCATCGCGGCGGGCAGCGGCCGGGTGGACCTGCGGCTGGGCTTCGAGCTCTTCGTCGCGCGCCGGCACGTGGCGGTGTTCCGCCCGTCGCTGCTGTTGGGCGCGCTCGCGGTGCTGATGTTCGGCATCATCCCGCCGCTCATCGTCTACTTCATCATCCGCGGGGCGGAGGCCGCCGTGGAGCGCACGCGCGTGAAGAACCTGGGCCTGGCGGATCCGCTCGCCGCCGCGTCCGCGCAGCACCGGATGAAGCTGCACGAGCAGTCGCCCACCATGATGATGACCGCGCTGTCCGTGGGCGGCGTGGGCGTGGGCGTGATGGCGCTCATCATCGTGCTCAGCGTGATGAGCGGCTTCGAGGCCGACCTCCAGCAGAAGATTCTGGGCACCAACGCGCACGCGGTGGTGTCCCGCTACGCGGGCGACCTGCCGGACTACGCGAAGGTCATGGAGCAGGTGAAGCGCGTGCCCGGCGTGGTGGGCCAGACGCCCTTCATCATCAACCAGGTGATGATCGCCTCGGAGGGCAACGTCGACGGCGTCATCATCAAGGGCATCGACCCGAAGACGGTCGGCTCGGTGACGGACCTGCCCCAGAACATCCTGCCCGGCGGCGACCTGGGCCACCTGGAGCAGCCCGCGAAGATCCTCCCCAGCAGCGCGGCGGAGGGCCGCGAGGACGCGGAGGAGGAGGACCCCATCATCGGCAAGCCCTCCAAGCCCGCGAAGCCCACGGTGCTGCCGGGCATCATCATCGGCCGGGAGCTGGCGGCGTCCTTGCGCGTGGTGGTGGGGGACCGGGTGAACGTCGTGTCCCCGCTGGGCACGGAGCTGGGGCCGTCCGGGCCCATTCCCAAGAGCCGCGCGTTCCGGGTGGCGGGCGTCTTCTACTCGGGCATGTACGAGTACGACTCCAAGTTCGTCTACATCCTGCTCCAGGAAGCGCAGGACTTCTTCGCCGTGAAGGGCGCCACCGGCATCGAATTGAAGGTGGCGGACATCGACGACGCGCGCCGCATCGCCAACCAGGTGGTGCGCGTGCTGGGCGGCTACCCCTACCGCGCGCGCGACTGGGGCGAGATGAACAAGAACCTCTTCTCCGCGCTGCGCCTGGAGAAGCTGGTGATGGGCATCATCCTGTCCATCATCATCATCGTCGCCGCGGGCCTCATCGTCGCCACGGTCATCATGCTGGTGCTGGAGAAGCGCAAGGAGATCTCCGTCCTCAAGGCGCTGGGCGTCCCGGACGGCGGCATCGTGAAGATCTTCCTCGCCGAAGGGCTCCAGATTGGCGTGGCCGGCGGCGTGCTGGGCCTGTTCTCCGGCCTGGCGTGGTGCCTCTTCATCGAGAAGGTCGGCATCAAGCTGGATCCGGAGGTCTATTACATCCCCGCGCTGCCGGTGCGCATCGAACCGGTGCAGACGGCGCTGGCGGTGGTCATCGCGGTGCTCGTCACCTACCTGGCGTCCATCTACCCGGCCCTCAAGGCGAGCAGCGTGGAACCGGTGGAAGGTCTGAAGGCGGAGTAGCCATGGCGCTGTTGTCCATCCGCAACGTCTTCAAGAGCTACTTCCTGCACGGCAAGCGCATCGACGTGCTGCGCGACGTGTCGCTGGACATCAACGCCGGCGAGCTCGTCTCCATGATTGGCGCGTCCGGCGCGGGCAAGAGCACCTTCCTGCACGTGATGGGCACGCTGGATGCCCCCGCCGCCGGTGAAGTCCTCTTCGACGGGAAGTCCGTCTTCGCCATGAACGACGCGGAGATCGCCGAGTTCCGCAACCGCACCATCGGCTTCGTCTTCCAGAGCCACTACCTGCTGCCGGAGTTCACCGCGCTGGAGAACGTGGCCATGCCCGCGCTCATCCAGCGCCGGGACCGCGGCCCCGCGTACGCCTACGCCCGTGAGCTCCTGGAGCGCGTGGGCCTGGGCAGCCGCGTGGACCACCGCCCCGGCGAGCTGTCCGGCGGCGAGGCCCAGCGCGTGGCCCTGGCGCGCGCCCTGGTGCTCAAGCCCGCGGTGCTGCTCGCGGACGAGCCCACGGGCAACCTGGACCCCACGACGGGCGAGGGCATCCACCAGTTGCTCCGGGACGTCAACCGGGACCTGGGCATCACCGCCGTCGTCGTCACGCACAACGAGACGCTTGCTCGCTCCATGCCCCGCCGTCTGAGACTGGCCGGCGGGCAGGTGTCGGAGGCCTGATGGCCACTCGCTTTTGGATTGAGGGGCCCTCCCCCCATCCCGTACATTGCCCCGCCTTTTCCTGGCCGGACTGCACTTGAGGCTCACCGTTCTGCGCAAGTCATTGCTCCCGCTGCTGGCGGTCGCCCTCTGGGCGCTCGGGCCCGTTTCTGCCTACGCCCAGGTGGACGTGGACGCGGGCTCGCCCACCGTCGTCCCGCCGTCCACTCCCGCCGCCACGCCCGTGTCGCCTCCGGATGGGGGCACGCCCACGGGCGCGGACGTGCCGCTGGCCTCCTCTCCGGATGACGAGGACACCAACGTCTCCCCCTCGGACCGGGTGGTGGAGATCCGCATCGAGGGCAACCGCCGCGTGGAGTCGGAGGCCGTCCGCCGCGCCCTGCGCACCCGCGTCGGTGACCCGCTCACGCGCTCCGCGGAGGACCTGCGCGCCATCTGGGCCCTGGGCTACTTCACGGACGTGCAGTTGCTCGCGCAGCGCATGGCCAACGGCATCGCGTACGTGGTGCGCGTGGTGGAGCGCCCCGTCATCCGCGCCGTGCAACTGCAGGGCAATGAAGAGCTCAGCGCGGACGACCTGAAGGAGCAACTGGAGCTCAAGGCCGGCGCCATCCTCGACATCGAGGCCGTGCGCGCCACGCAGAAGAAGATCCAGGAGAAGTACGTCGAGAAGGGCTACTTCCTGGCGGAGGTGACGTACCGGCTGGATCCGGTGGAGAACGGCGCCGCGGTCAACGTCGTCTACGTCATCAACGAGCACTCGAAGGTGATGGTGAAGCAGATCGTCCTCCAGGGCGCGGAGAAGGTGTCCCCGGAGGAGCTCAAGGCGACCATGATCACGAAGGAGGGCGGCTTCCTGTCCTTCTTCACCGGCGAGGGCACCTACCGCGAGGAGGCCTTCCAGCGCGACCTCGCCGTCATCCAGATCGCCTACTACGACCGCGGCTTCATCAACGTTCGCATCGACAAGCCCACCGTGCAGTTGTCCGCGGACAAGCGCGACATCTACATCACCCTGCACATCACCGAGGGTGAGTCGTACGACATCGGGAAGATCGACTTCGCGGGAGACCTGGAGCGCCCGCCGGAGGAGCTGCTGAAGCTGATGAAGTCGCGCCCCAAGCAGCGCTTCAACCGCGGCCAGCTCTCCACGGACATCTCCGCCATCTCCGACGTGTACTTCGACAAGGGGTACGCGTACGCCAACATCAACCCCGTCACCTCCGTGAACGCGGAAGACCGGACGGTGGACCTCACCTTCGACATCCAGAAGGGCCCGCTCGTCAACATCGAGCGCATCGACGTCGTCGGCAACACGAAGACGCGCGACAAGGTCATCCGCCGCGAGCTGCGCGTCTACGAGGGCGAGCTCTACAACGGCACCGGCGTGAAGCGCAGCCGCGAGCGCGTCACCGCGCTGGGCTTCTTCGAGACCGTCGAAATCACCCAGCACCCGGGCAGCTCCGACAACGCCATCGTGTTGCAGGTGGAGGTGAAGGAGAAGGCCACGGGCACCTTCCAGGTGGGCCTGGGCTTCTCCAACGTGGAGAACTTCATCTTCACGGCCCAGGTGTCGCAGAACAACTTCCTCGGCTGGGGCCAGAGCGTGTCCGCGTCCGCGCAGATCTCCGGCCTGCGCTCGCTCGTCCAGTTGTCGTTCTACGACCCGTACTTCCTGGACACGAACTACCTCCTGTCCGCGGAGTTCTTCCGCGTGCAGGCGGACTACGAAGGCTTCATCCGCAACTCCACGGGCGGCACCATCTCCCTGGGCCGCCAGTTGGTGGACGACGTGCTCGCCACCGTCGGCTACTCGCGCGAGTACGTGGACGTGCAGGCGGGGCAGGGCATTGGCGCGGTGCTGCTCGCCAACCAGTTCCAGTCCGGCGTCACCAGCGCGCTGCGCCTGTCGGTGTCCTTCGACCGGCGTGACAACCGCCTCTTCCCGTCGCGCGGCTTCATCCACTACGGCTCGGTGGAGACGGCGCCCTCGTTCCTGGGCGGCACGTTCCTCTTCAACCGCTACACCGCCTACTCGCGCCTGTACTTCCCCATGCCGCTGGGCTTCGTCTTCAAGACGAACGCCACGCTGGGCTACGTGCAGCAGCTCGACTCCAGCAAGCCGCTGCCCATCAGCGAGCTCTACTACGTGGGCGGCATCAACACGATCCGCGGCTACTACCTGCGCAGCATCAGCCCCACGCTGCTGGTGCCGCGCGCGGACAACCCGGACGCCAACGTCACCGAGTTCCGGGTGGGCGGCAACAAGCAGCTCATCTTCAACTTCGAGCTGGAGTTCCCCATCTTCGAGAAGGCCGGCCTGCGCGGCGTGCTCTTCTACGACGCCGGCAATGCCTTCGGCTCCAACGAGAAGTTCTTCGAGGACCGGCAGGACAAGCTGCCGCTGGGCCTCTTCCACTCGGCGGGCTTCGGCTTCCGCTGGTTCTCGCCCATCGGGCCCCTGCGCTTCGAGTGGGGCATTCCGCTCACCAAGCGGCCGTCGGACGACCCCATCCTGTTCGAGTTCACGATCGGTAACTTCTTCTGATAGGCATCGACCCCAAGGCCCCCCCGGCCACCGCGCTTCCGCCCCTTCCAGGCGGAAGTGAACAGGCCGGGAGGGCGGACGTCGGAGCCTGCAGCACCCTTTCCGAGGAGCCTTGACCCATGTCGCTTCGAAGCACCCTGGCGGCTGCCGCCGCTGTCCTGTCGCTCGCCCTCCCGGTTGCCGCTTCGGCCGCCGAGCTCAAGGTGGCCTACGTCGACCTGCAGCGCGTGCTGCTGGAGGTGGACGACGGCAAGGCCGCCAAGGCCCGTCTCCAGAAGTGGCTGGAGGACCGCCAGAAGGAGATCGACAAGGAGCAGGAGGCCCTGCGCAAGGAGAAGGACACCCTGGACAAGCAGGCCAGCGCCATGAGCGAGGCCACGCGCACCCAGAAGGCCACCGAGCTCCAGAAGAAGGTGATGGAGCTGGCGCAGAAGTACGAGCGCAGCCGCGCCGAGGCCGCCAACAAGGAGCGCCAGGAGATGGAGCCCATCGTCAACCGCATCGACCAGGTCATCGCGTCCATCGCGGAGCGGGACGGCCTGGGCATGGTGCTGGACAAGCGCGACTCCGGCATCGTCTTCGCGCTGTCCCAGTACGACATCTCCAACGAAGTCGTTCGCAGCTACAACAACAGCGCCTCCAAGAAGCCCGCGCCGGCGGCCAAGGACGCCCCGGTCAAGAAGTAGGCGTTGGACACCCCCGTGCCTTCCGCACCCAACGCGCACCGGCTGGGGGACATCGCCGCCCACGTCCGGGGTGAGCTCCTCGGCGACCCCGGACTGCTCGTCCATGGCCTGAACGGCCTGGAGGAAGCGGTCCCGGGGGAGGTGTCGTTCTACGGCAACCCCCGCTACCGCAAGCAGTTCGAGGCCACCCGCGCCTCGGCGGTGCTGGTGGGGATGGATGCCCCCGCTCGCGACGGCGTGGCCCTGGTGCGGGTGCCCAACCCGCACCTGGCCTACGCGAAGCTCCTCACCCTGTTCCACCCGGCCGCGCGGCCCGCCGCGGGCATCCACCCGGCCGCCCACGTGCACCCGGAGGCCACGGTGCACCCGGAGGCCACGCTGAAGGCCGGGGCGGTGGTGGAGAAGGGCGCCCACGTCGGTGCCCGCACGGTGCTGCACCCCGGGGCCTATGTGGGGGAGGGCGCGCGCGTCGGTGAAGACTGCGTGCTGTACCCGCACGCCACGGTGCGCGAGGGCTGCGTGGTGGGCTCGCGCGTCATCCTCCACGCCTCGTCGGTGGTGGGCGCGGACGGCTTCGGCTTCGCCTTCGACGCGGAGGGCGAGGACGGCCCCCGCCACTTCAAGATTCCCCAGGTGGGCATCGTCCGCATCGAGGACGACGTGGAGGTGGGCGCCTGCACCTGCATCGACCGCGCGACGGTGGGTGAGACGGTGGTGGGCCGGGGGACGAAGCTCGACAATCTGGTGCAGATCGCCCACAACGTGCGCGTGGGCCCGCTGTCGCTCATCTGTGCGCAGGCGGGCGTGTCGGGGTCGGCGGAGGTGGGCACCGGCGTGGTGCTCGCGGGGCAGGTGGGCGTGGTGGGCCACATCCGCGTGGGAGACCTGGCCAAGGTGGGCGCGCAGTCGGGCGTCGCCCATGACGTTCCGGACGGGCAGGTCGTCAGTGGCAGCCCCGCCATCCCCCACAAGGACTGGCTGCGCGCCAGCGCCGCGTCGGGGCAACTGGCGGACCTGCTCAAGGAAGTGCGTGCCCTTCGCAAGAGGGTGGAGCTGTTGGAGAAGGAGAAGGGCGGATGATGGACATTGGCGAGATCCAGGCGCTGCTCCCGCACCGCTACCCGTTCCTCCTGGTGGACCGGGTGGTGGAAATCGTGCCGGGCCAGAAGCTCACGGCGTACAAGAACGTCACCATCAACGAGCCCTTCTTCAACGGCCACTTCCCGGGGCACCCGGTGATGCCGGGCGTGCTCATCCTGGAGGCGCTCGCCCAGGCCACGGCCATCCTTGCGTATAAGACGGAAGCCATGGACCCGACGCGGCTCGTCACGTACTTGATGGGCGTGGACAACGCGCGCTTCCGCAAGCCGGTGGTGCCCGGAGACCGGCTCCAGTTGGACATTGAAGTCATCCGCCACAAGGGCGCCATCTGGAAGACGAAGGGTGTGGCGTCGGTGGATGGCGCCAGGGTGGCGGAAGGGGAGTTCCTCGCCACCGTGGTGGACAAGAACAAGGCCGCCAAGGGCGACGAGAGCGCGGCGCCGTAGGGCGCGTCATACGCGCTGCTGAGGAGAGAAGGACATGGCGCAGGTTCATCCCACCGCGGTCGTCCATCCGGGGGCCCGCCTCCACGACACCGTGGAGGTGGGGCCGTTCTCGGTCATCGGGCCCCAGGTCGTCATTGGCGCGGGCACCCGCATCGGGCCGCACGTCGTCATCGAGGGCCGCACCACGTTGGGGGAGCGCAACCACCTCTTCCAGTTCTGTTCCGTGGGCGCGGCGCCCCAGGACCTCAAGTACGCGGGCGAGGACACGGAGCTCGTCATTGGCGACGAGAACCAAATCCGTGAGTTCGTCACGGTGAACCTGGGCACGGTGGCCGGCGGCGGCGCCACGCGCCTGGGCCACCGCAACCTGCTGCTCGCCAACAGCCACATCGCGCACGACTGCATCGTGGGCAATGAGGTCCTGCTCGCCAACGGGGCCGCGCTCGCGGGCCACGTGGTGGTGGAGGACGCGGTGAAGATTTCGGGCCTGGTCGCGGTGCACCAGTTCACCCGGCTGGGGCGCTACGCCTTCATCTCCGGCGGCTCCATGGTCACCATGGACGTGCCCCCGTACTGCACCGTGCAGGGGGACCGGGCCACGCTGGTGGGCCTCAACACCGTGGGCCTGGAGCGCGGCGGCTTCACCGAGGAGCAGATTGGCCGGGTGAAGGAGGCCTACCGCATCCTCTTCCGCTCCAAGCTGGGGCTCCAGGACGCGCTCGCGCAGCTTCGCGGGGAGCTCTCCGGCCACCCGGAGGTGGAGCACCTGGTTCGCTTCGTGGAGACAAGCAAGCGCGGCGTCACGCGCTAGGCCCTCTCACTAGGGCACGGAGGGGAGTGGGTGGAGCGCATCGGGCTCATCGCCGGCAACGGCCAGCTTCCCTTCCTCTTCGCGCGGGCCGCCCGGGCGCGCGGCCTGGAGGTCGTGGTGGCCGCGCACCGGGGAGAGACGGACCCGGCGCTGGAGCAGGAGGTCGGCCACTTCGCCTGGGTGCGCGTGGGGCAGGTGGGCCGCATCCAGAAGGTCTTTCGCCAGGCGGGCGTCACCCGTGCGGCCATGGCGGGCGGCATCGGCCACGTGCGCGCGCTCACGGAGGCCCGGCCGGACCTGGGCGCGGTGCGCATCATCTCCCGCCTGCGCAGCTTCCGGGATGACGCGCTGCTGCGCGCGGTGGCCGCGGACTTCGAGGCGCAGGGCATCACCATCATCGCGCCCACGGACTTCCTGGGCGAGGTGCTCTGCCCCGAAGGGCACCTGGCCGGCCCCGCGCTCAAGCCCGCGCAGGAGAAGGACGTGGCCCTGGGCCGCGAGGTGGCGGTGCTCCTGGGGCAGGCGGACGTGGGCCAGACGGTGGTGGTGCGTGAAGGCCACGTGCTGGCGCTGGAGGCCGTGGAGGGCACCGACGAGACCATCCGCCGGGGCGCGAAGCTGGGCGGCCCGGGCGCGGTGGTGGTGAAGCGCTGCAAGCCGGAGCAGGACCTGCGCTTCGACCTGCCCGCCGTGGGGCCCCGCACGCTGGAGGTCATGGCGGAGGTGGGCGCCCGGGTGCTGGCGCTGGAGGTAGGGCGCACGGTGCTGTTGGACGCACCCGCCCTCTTCGCGGGGGCCACCGCGCGGGGCATCACCCTGGTGGGCGTGCGGTAGGCTCGCCGGGAATCCCTTCCCCCGGGCTGGAGTTGCCTCCCCACCTCCCCCCGCGACGCCGAGGTTGACGCCGCATGTCCGTCCGACTCCTACCTCTCGTGGCCCTGCTGGGCCTGCCGCTCCCCGCCTCCGCGGAGGCCATCCGGGTGTCGCTGGAGGGCAAGGCGGCGCTGGGTGAAGGCGTGCCCGCGCTGCTCGTCCACATCGAGGAGCCCATCGACGGCTTCGAGGTGAAGCTCAAGCGCAGCGACGGCAAGACGGTGGAGCTCAAGGGGGGCGGCAAGCCGGGCATCACCCGCCGCGTCGCCTTGGAGCAGCCGGAAGGGAAGTTCCACTACGAGGGCGAGCTCACCGTGCGCTTCCCGGGCGGGGCGGAGCCGGGGAGCATGCCGCTCTCCTTCGACACGGAGGTCAACGGCCCGCTGAGGATGGAGGTGCGCCCCGAGGACGTGGACGTGGCCGGGCGCAAGCTGCGCTTCACGCTGTCCCGCCCGGCCGCGAAGACGGAAGTCACGGTGAAGATGGACACCGGCAAGACGGCCTTCGCGGGCGACGTGGACTTCAAGGGCGCGCCCGCGGGCACGCCGCTGGAGGTGAAGTGGCTGCCGGCGGAGGGCAAGGTGATGCACATCCGCCTGAGGGCCTACGACACCTCCGACTTCTACACCGGCGTGGACCTCTACCCGTGGCAGGTGGACATCCCGCACGAGGAGGTGACCTTCGCCTCCGGCCGCTCGGACATCCCGCCGGCGGAGAAGGGCAAGCTGGACGCCAGCTACAGGAGCATCACGGAGGCGCTGAATAAGTACGGCCGCTGGGCGTCGCTGCGCCTGTACGTGCTCGGGCACACCGACACGGTGGGGCGCACGGAGGACAACCGCGAGCTGTCACTCAAGCGGGCGAAGAGCATCGCGTCCTACTTCCGCCAACGGGGCCTGAAGGTACCAGTCTTCTACGAGGGCTTTGGTGAGCAGTCCCCGGCGGTGCCCACGCCGGACGAGACGGCGGAGGCGGCCAACCGCCGCGCCGAATACATCATCGCGGTGGAGGACCCGTCCCTGACGAGCGCGCCCTTCGCCCCTCGCTGGCGCAAGCCTTGAGGTGACACATGGTGGAACTTCCTCGCATCCGTTGGGCGCTCGCCGTGGCGGGCCTGGGCCTGCTGGGGACGGCGGGCTGCGTGCACACGGTCCCCCTCGAGCAGCGCGTGCGGGCCGAGGACGAGAAGTGCACGCTCCTCCAGGCGCTGATGCGGCAGCCCGAGCCCGCGAAGGCCATCCAGAAGTTCGTCGCCGAGGGCAAGGAGGAGAGGGCCCCCGTGGTCGTCTACGTGCGCCACCCGGAGGAGGGCTCGCTGGAGCGCTTCTTCACCGGTGAGACCCAGTGCGCGAACGAGTCCTTCAAGGTCGTGCAGGAGAACGTGGTGGACGCCGTGGTGGTGTACCTGCAGGAGGTCCAGGGCGGCTACGCGTACGACGCGCGGCGCTCCAGCCCGGAGCACCTCACCATGGAGGGCCGCCCCCAGGGCACCGTGCGCAAGGACGGCGCCGTGTGGGTGGCGGGCGCGGACACTATTTGAGCAGGTCCTTCGCCCCGTCCGCGATGAACTGCACCGCGATGGCGGCCAGGATGAGGCCTGACACGCGCTCCAGGATGGCGACGCCGGACTGACGCAGCACCCGCTGCACCAGGCTGGACGCGTTGAGGATGAAGTAGGTCGCCGTGAAGGTCAGCAGCACCGCCGCGACCACCGGCAGCGCGGACACGAAGGACGTCCCGGAGCGCGCCATCAGCACCATGGCGGTGGCGATGGCGCCCGGCCCCGCGAGCAGCGGGATGGCCAGCGGGACGATGGCCACGTCCTCCTTCACCACGCCCTCTTCTTCCTCGGTAGGGCTGGTGCGCGTGGAGGACGGGCGGGCGCGCAGCATGTCCAGGGAGGTGATGAGCAGCAGGATGCCGCCGGCCACGCGGAAGGCGCCCAGCGACACCGCGAACACCTGGAAGATGACGCGGCCGAAGACGGCGAAGAACAGCATCATCCCGCACGCCACCAGACAGGCGCGCAGGGCGGTGCTCCGGATCTGCTGCTTGGTGTCCCCCGCCGTCATCGCCAGGAACAGCGGCACGACGCCAATCGGGTCCACCACGAAGAAGATGGCGGACAGCGACACGAGGAAGGTGGACACCAGGGCGGACATCGACATGGCGCTCTAGACCGTGAAGCGCAGCTTCCAGACCATGCCCAGCGCCTCGACGAAGATCTTCTTGTTCATCTTCGAGTGCCCCACGCGCCGGTCCTCGAACACGATGGGGACCTCGCGCACGGTGAAGCCCTTGCGCAGGGTGCGGTAGGTCAACTCGATCTGGAACGCGTACCCGGTGCTGCGCACCTCATCCAGGTGGATGGCCTCCAGCACGCGGCGGTTGAAGCACTTGAAGCCGCCGGTGAGGTCGCGCACGTCCACGCCCAGGATGCTGCGCGCGTAGAGCGACCCGCCGCGGCTGATGATCTTCCGGCCCACGCCCCAGTTCACCGTGCCGCCGCCGTCCACGTAGCGCGAGCCCAGCACCAGGTCCGCGCCGCCCTCCGCGGCGTCCAGGAAGCTGGGCAGGTAGCGCGGGTCGTGGCTGAAGTCCGCGTCCATCTCCAGGATGTACGTGTAGCCCTGGGCCAGGGCCCACCGGAAGGCGGCCAGGTACGCGCGGCCCAGGCCCTCCTTCTTCTCGCGGTGGAGCACGCGCACGCGCGGGTCCTTCGCGGCCAGCTCGTCCGCGAGCTGCCCCGTCCCGTCGGGCGAGTTGTCGTCGACGACGAGGATGTCCACACGGGGGTCCGCCGCCAGCACCGCCTGGGTGATGGGGCCGATGTTGTCCCGCTCGTTGTAGGTGGGGATGCAGACCAGCGCACGGTTCATGACGGGGCGGACATACCCCAAACCCGGCGCTGGAACACCAGAAGCGACGCCAGACCCGGTCGGTTCCCCCGCTCAGGCGACAGGGCGCGGGGGCAGCAGCTCCAGCACCGTCTGGGCCGCGCGGTGGGCGGCCCCCACCTCGCCCAGGCGGCCGCGCACCTCGGCCAGGCCCTGGACCATGGCGTCGCGGGGCGCGCCCGGCAGCCACACGCGCCGCACCTCGGAGGCGATGTTCTCCGGCGTCATCTCCCCCTGGAGCAGCTCCGGCACCACGCGCCGGCCCGCCAGCAGGTTGATGAGCGACACGAAGGCCACCTTCAGCATCAGCCGGCCCACCCAGTACGTCACCAGCGACACGCGGTACACGACGACGAGCGGCCGCTCCATCAGCCCCGCCTCCAGCACCGCCGTGCCGGACGCCACCACCGCGGCGTCGCTCGCGCCCACGACCTCCGGCGCGCGCCCGTCCACCAGCACTGGCGTGACGCCGCTGCCCTCGAAGCGGGAGAGGATCTCCTCCTTGGCGATGGTGGGCGCCACCGGCACCACCACCTGGAGCCCCGGCCGCTCGGAGACGAGCTGCTTCGCCGCGCCGACGAGGGTGGGCAGGATGCGGCGGATCTCACTCATCCGGCTGCCGGGAAGGAGCGCGAGCGTGGGAGCGTCCTCGGGCAGGCCCAGGCGCTGGCGGAACTCGCGGGCGCTGGCGGACGGGGGCATCTGCTCCAGCACGGGGCTGCCCACGTAGCGTGCGGGCACCCCCGCCTCCCGGTAGAAGTCCTCCTCGAAGGGCAGGATGCAGAGCATCCGGTCCACCAGCCGCTGGATGGTGCGCACGCGGCCCCGGCGCCAGGCCCAGATCATCGGGGACACGTAGTAGGCCACCGGGATGCCCAGGGCCTTGAGCTTCTTGGCCAGCCGCAGGTTGAAGTCCGGGATGTCCACCAGGATGGCGCAGTCCGGGCGGCGCTCCTCGGCGGCCTGGGCCAGGTCCTTCATGATCCGCAGGATGCGGGGGATGCGGGGGAGCACCTCGGTGATGCCCATGACGGACACCTCGCGGGCGTCGTGGATGAGCTCCACCCCCCGGGCGGCCAGCCGGGCGCCTCCCATGCCGAAGAAGGTGAGGTCGGGGCGCAGGGCCTGGAGGGCGGCGACGAGCTCCGAGGCGTGGGTGTCGCCGGAGGCCTCGCCGGCGACGACGAGGATGCGGGGAGGGGATGGCTGCGTCATGGGAGGCAAGACCCTCATCGTAGCTGATGCGCGGAGGGAGGGAGGTTGTAGACTGCGGCCCCCTTGAAGACGCTTCTGCTCGCCGAGAGCCACCCCCCGACCCTGGAGCACCTGACGGGCCTGCTCTCGCAGGCCGGGTACACCGTTCGGGCGGTGAATGACGCCGTGATGGCGTTGGAGCACTTCTCGGCGGACAACCCGGACGTGGTGGTGCTGGGCGTGGACCTGCCGCGCGTGGAGGGGCAGCACGTCGTGCACCTCATCCGCGGGCACAGCCAGGGCGGGCGGGTGCCCATCGTGGCCATCGACAAGGGGCACCTGGGCCGGGCCAAGGGCGTGGGCTCGGTGCTGGACCTGAAGGTCAACGCGTACATCCCGGATCCGCTCAAGCCGGGCGAACTGGTGCCCCGCCTGGAGGCGCTGGTGAAGGCGGCCCAGGCCCTCACGCTCACGGGCCTGCCCGCCACGCTGTCGCGGCCCGCGGTGGCCGCGGGGGAGCTGAAGGCCTTCCCGCTGCCGGCGCTGCTGCACTCGCTCTACCGCCTGCGCCGTGACGGCGTGCTGGTGGTGGCCCTCAAGGGGCTGTCGCGCCGGGTGTACTTCCTGCGCGGCGGGCCGGTGAACTTCGACTCCTCCGCGAAGGAGGACGCGCTGCCGCGTTTCCTGCGCGAGCGTCGGGTCCTCACGGAGGCGCAGGAGCAGCCGGTGGTGGAGTCGCTCGCCTCCGGGCTGCGCATCGGCGCGGCGCTGGCGGACGTGGGCGTGGAGGCGGTGGGCGAGGACCTGCTGGCGCTCCTGCGCGAGTTCACCCGGGACCGGCTCGGGCGCGTGCTGGCCATGCGCGAGGGCCGGTACGCGTTCTACGCGGGCGACGAGTTCTCCTCCGAAGTGGCCTCCGTGGATCAGCCCGCCCTGGCCCCGCTGCTGGAGGCCGCGCGCAGGCGCATGCCCCTGCGGGTGGTGGCGAACGCGCTCAAGGCGCACCTGAACGAGTACCCGGTGCGCTCGGCGGACTTCGGCCGGGACCTCCAGTCGATGGCGCTGGACACGGAGGACATCAAGCTGGCCATGCAGGTGAATGGCCGCATCGTGCTCAAGGACCTGCTGGCGCACGGGCGCGCGGAGCTGCGCGCGGCGTACACGCTGCTGTGGTTCCTCAAGCTGACGGGCGGGGTGACGTTCTCCGCGACGCCGGTGGCCACGGGGACGGACGTGCTGAGCGCGGCGGCGGTGCCGGACGTCATCGCGCCGCGCAAGCGCAAGAGCCTGCCCGCGGAGACGGCGGCGGCGCTGCGCGAGGAGGCGGTGCGCATCATCACGCGCAGCTACTTCGGCGGGCTGGGGCTGGACCTCGCGGCGGACAAGGAGGCGGTGGAGCGCGCGTACCACGAGACGGCGATGCGCTTTCACCCGGACACCTACGCGGAGTTCGACCTCTCCGACCTGCGCGACCTGTTGGAGCAGGTGCAGGAGAAGCTGTCCGCGGCGTACCGGGTGCTGAGCGTGGACGAGAAGCGCCGCGCCTATCTCCAGTACTTCTTCAGCCGCCAGGAGGTCGTGGGCCGCGCGACCGCCATCAACGTGGACGCGGAGCTGGCGCTGCGCCGGGGCGAGTCCGCGATGAAGCGGGGCGACTACAAGGCGGCCATCCAGGGCTTCGAGGAGGCGGTGTCGCTCAACGGCAGCGAGCCCGAGTACTACTCGTACCTCGCCTGGGCGAAGTACCGGGGCTCGCCCGGGCCGCTGATGCAGCGGGCGCTCGCGGCGCGCAAGGTGCTCAAGCAGGCGCTGACGTTGGACCCGTACCTGGAGCGGGCGCAGATCATCGCGGCCATCATCGAAATCGACCTGGACGACGCGCCGCTCGCGCGCAAGAAGCTGATGAAGGTGCTGGAGCTGAACCCGTATTCGGTGCTCGCGAGGGCGGCGTTGCAGAAGGTGGTGAAGTAGTCATGCATCGCGCGCTCTGGCGGCTGCTCCGGTACGCGAAGCCGCACGCGGGGATCCTCGTCCTGGCCTTCGTGTGCATGGCGGTGTTGGGGCTCGCCACGGGCGCGTACGCGTACCTGCTGGGCCCGGCGCTGCGCTTCCTGTTGTCCGGAGGAGAGGAGGGCTTCGCGAGCGCGCACCGCGTGCCGTGGCTGGCGGACCTGCCGCGTGAGGCCGCGCTCTGGGGCTTCCCGGTGGTCGTGCTGTGCGTGGGCGCGGTGAAGGGCGTGGGGTACCTGGGCCAGTTCTACTTCATGGGCCTGTTCGCGCAGCGCGTGGTGAAGGACCTGCGGCGGGACCTGTTCCTGCGGCTCACGGCGCTGTCGCCGTCGCAGTTGTCGAAGGAGCGGACGGGAGATCTGCTCAGCCGCTTCTCCTCGGACGTGATGGCGGTGGAGCTGGCCGCCATGTACACGGTGGGCTCGTACCTGCGGGACACGATCCAGGTGCTGGTGCTCGCGGGCGTGGCGCTGGCGATGAGCCCGATGCTCGGAGGGCTGATGCTGGCGGTGATTCCGCTGGCGGCGCTGCCCGCCTCGAAGCTGACGCGCAAGGTGCTGAAGGGAACGCGAGAAGGGCAGGCCCACCTGGGCCAACTCGCGGGCCAGTTGCACGAAGGGTTGGGAGGGCTGCGCACCATCCAGGCCTTCAACGGCCAGCAGGCGGAGCTGGCGCGCTTCGAGTCCTACGCGAAGGCGCACGAGGAAGCGGTGGTGGGCGCGGCCTGGGCACGAGGCGGCGTGCCGGGGTTGATGGAGGTGCTCGCGGCGGCGGCGCTCGCGGGAGCGCTGGGGTACGCGGCGGCGACGCGGGCGATGGAGCCGGAGGCGCTCCTGTCGCTGCTGACGGCGGTCATCCTCGTGTACCAGCCGGTGAAGGACCTGGGCCGGGTGACGCAGTTCGCGGTGCAGGCGGGAGCGGCGGGAGAGCGTCTCTTCGCGCTGCTCGACCTGAAGCACCCCGTGGAGGACGCCGCCAGCGCGGTGCCTGCGCCCGCGCTGCACGAGTCGCTGCGCATGGAGGACGTGCGCTTCTTCTACGGAGAGCGCCGCGCGCTGGACGGGCTGACCCTGGACCTGAAGGTGGGGCAGGTGGCGGCGCTGGTGGGCGGCAGTGGAGGGGGCAAGAGCACGGTGACGTCGCTGCTGCTGCGCTTCGAGCGTCCCCAGCAGGGCCGCATCCTCCTGGATGGAGTGGACGCGGACACGTACACGGCGGCGAGCGTCCGGAGTCAGTTCGCGCTGGTGACGCAGGAGCCGCTGCTCTTCCACGGCACCGTGCTGGAGAACCTGCGGCACGCGAGGCCGGAAGCGACGAAGGAGGAAGTGGAGGCCGCGGCGAAGGTGGCGAACGCGGACAGCTTCATCCAGGGCCTGCCGCAGGGCTACGACACGCGCATCGGCGAGCGAGGCGTCATCCTGAGCGGAGGTCAACGTCAGCGCCTGTGCATCGCGAGGGCGGTGCTGTCCAGGGCCCCGGTGCTGGTGCTGGACGAAGCGACCAGCAGCCTGGATCCGGAGAACGAGCGCGAGGTCCAGGCCGCGCTGGCGAAGGTGCTCCCCGGCCGCACTGCGCTGGTCATCGCGCACCGGCTGTCCACGGTGACGAACGCGGACGTCATCCACGTGGTGGAGGCGGGCCGCATCGTGGAGAGTGGAAGCCACGCGGAGCTGCTCCAGAAGGAAGGCCGCTACGCCGCCATGTGGCGCCTGCAGACGTCAGGCCCCGTCGAGCGGGGAGCGGCGTGAGCAAGGCGAAGCAGCCCATCTCCCGTGCCATGGCGCCAGACCGGCCACTACGCCGCCACGTGGCGCTGAACGTGAGGCCCTCGGAGTGGAGGGCGGTATGAGCAAGGCCAGTACGGCAAGGCGGCCGCTCGCACTGGCGATCCGCGCCGTGTTCGGCGTGCTGTTCCTGCTCCTGGGCGTCGCGGGCTTCTTCGCCTTCGCTGCAGGCTTCGCGGACTACCCCGTGGTCGAGCCCGCGCCGGACGCGAAGCCGTGGATCCGCGGCGCGTACCACGTGCACACCACGCGCTCGGACGGACACGGGACGCCCGCGGAGGTCGCCAGGGCGGCGAAGGCGGCGGGCCTCGACTTCGTGGTGCTCACCGACCACAACGACTTCAAGCCACCCTCCGCGACCTGGGTGGATGGCGTCCTGCTCATCCCCGGGGTGGAGATTTCAACCGACGCGGGCCATCTGACCGCGTTCGGCATGCAGCGGCCCATCGAAGGCGTGAAGCCCTGGGGACCACCAGCTCCGGCCGTAGCGGCGGTGGAGGCCGCCGGAGGCACCGCGGTCCTCGCGCATCCGGTCCAGATGAAGAACCCCTGGAAGGACGAAGCGACGGCGCACCAGGTCCCGGGCTTCGAGCTGTACTCCGCGGACACCTTCTTCCGGCAGGCGCTGCGAAGCCCGGTGAGCCGGCTCCTGCCCGCGGTGGGCGCCTCCCTGGTGAACCCGGTGCACGGCGTGATGCTGCTCTCGGTCCCGGAGCCACGTCCAACCGAGCGCTTCCTGGAGCTGGCGCGAGAGCGCAAGCGCATCGCCCTGTGCGGCCATGACGCGCACGGCGTGCCCGCGTACGAGGACATCTTCAACGCGCTCGACATGGAACTCCCTCCGGGCGTGCTGTCAGGCCCCCTGTCCCAGAACGCGCGCGAAGCCGCGACCCAGGTCACGAAGGCCCTGGCGAGCGGTCAGGCCCTCTGCGTCTTCCGTGCGCTCGGAGCGCCGGGCGGCTTCGCCCTGGAAGGCTTCGACGCGAACACGAGGGAGGCCCCCGTGGGCACGGTGCTGACGGTGCGTCTGCCGGAACACCCCCCGGGCACGCTGGAGGTCCGGGTGTGGGGTGACGGTCGCCTGCAACCCGACGGGCAGCACATCGAGCTGACCGGCCCCGGCGCAGTCCAGGTGGAGGTCTGGGCCCACGCGCCCGGACGTTTCTTCGGCCACGAGTGGCGGCCCTGGCTGGTCCCCAGCCCGGTGCGAGTGGTGCCGAGACCGCCGGGCATCTGATAGAGCGCGGGACGTCGCCCATGCGCCTGCTCTACGTCGTCGCCACCTACGTCCTCTTCGCGCTGCTGTTCCCGGTGCTCTGCGTGTACCGCAAGACGCGCCATGGGCTGAAGCAGCGGCTGGGCTTCTACGGGCCGGGCGACCTGCCGAAGGGAGAAGGCCCGCTGCTGTGGTTGCACGGAGCCAGCGCGGGAGACCTGCTCGCCCTGGCGCCCATGTTCGGCCCGCTGCGCCAGCGCTTCCCCGGCTGCCGCATCGTGCTCTCGACGATGACGGACAGCGGCCACGCGATGGCCAGGGACCGCCTGGCGAAGCAGATCGACGGAGTCGTGTACGCGCCCTATGACCTCTGGGGCGCGACACGAAGGGCCGTGCGAGCCCTCCAGCCGGACCTCCTCGTCCTCGAGTACACGGAGGTCTGGCCCAACCTCATCCGCGCCGCGAAGCAGTCCGGGGCCCGCGTGGTGATGACCAACGGGCGCTTCTCACCGGCGAACGTGGGGAAGTACCGGACGCTCTTCGGGCTCATCGGGAACCCGCTGAAGGACATGGACCTGCTGCTGATGCGGCAGGACGAGGAAGCCGAAAGAGCGAAGTCCCTCGGCGCACCGGCCGAGCGGGTCCTCACCACGGGCAACACCAAGTTCGACGCCCTCGCCGCGGGGCCCGCCCCCGAGGACGAAGCCCTGCGAGCCGCCCTGGGCCTGACCCCGGCGGATCCGGTGTGGCTCGCGGGGAGCACGCACGAGGGCGAAGAGGAAATCCTGTTGCAGGTGTATCAGCGTCTACGGGAGCGCTGGCCCACGCTGAGCCTGGTCATCGCGCCGCGCTACCTGAACCGGGCGGAGCGCATCCAGACCCTCGCCAGGGAGCGCAACCTGACCGTGGGCCTGCGCTCGCAGGGCAACCCGGAGCGAGCCCCGGTGGTGGTGATGGACTCCATGGGCGAGCTGTCGCGCGCCTACCGCCTGGCGACGGTGGTGTTCGTGGGAGGCTCGTTCACGAAGCGAGGCGGGCAGAACATCCTGGAGCCGGCGGGGCAGGGCCGGCCCGTGCTGTTCGGGCCGCACATGGACAACTTCCGCGACAGCGTCGCGGTGCTGCAAGGCAACGGAGGCATTCAAGTGGCGGATGGAGAAGCCCTGCACGCCGCGCTGGAGGACCTCCTTGCCCATCCCGAACGCCGGCGGCAACTGGGCGCCCAGGCCGAAGCCACGGTGCGCCGCATCTCCGGAGCCAGTGAGCGCAACGCGGAGGCCATGGCCACGCTGAGGAGGGCTCCTCGATGACCCTCATCGTCCATCCCCACTTCCACAAGCGCTACACGGGAGTGACCCGGCACGTGGAGTCCGTGGTGCCCGCGCTGGCCCAGGGCGACGAGACGCGGGTCATCGGCTCCGGCCTGACGGAGGCCCTACCGCGCATCACCTGGGGAGAGCTGATCCGCCGCTCGCACCAGGAGCCCATCGTCTGGCACGCGCACCGGAACAACGAGCTGCTGGCGGGGATGCTCCTGAAGGCCTTGGGCGGAAGGGTGCGACTCGTCTTCACGAGGCACACGTCGGTGGCCCCCACGCGCTTCACCCGCTGGCTCGCCAGGGGCGCGGACGCGCTGGTGTCGCTCACGAAGCAGATCTCGGACGTCATCGCGCTCCCCTCCACGGTGATTTCGCACGGCATCGACCTTGAGCGCTTCCACCCACCGGAGGACCGGGACGCGGCCTGGGCCCGGCTCCAGCAGGGTGGCCGCTACGGCATCGGAGTCATCGGCCGCATCCGCCAGGAGAAGGGGCAGGGCGACTTCATCGAAGCGCTGAGGCCCCTGTTGCCGAGGCGGCTGGACTGGCAGGCGGTGCTGGTGGGGCTCGCGAAGGGGCCGGACCTGGCCTGGGTGAACGGGCTGCGCCAGGGCATCGAGGACCGGGTGCGCCTCGCGGGAGAGCAGTCCACCATCGAGCCCTGGTACCAGGGCCTGAGCATCCTGGTGCACCCCTCCTACGCGGAGGGCTACTCGCTGGTGCACGTGGAGGCGATGGCCTCCGGGTGCTGCGTGGTGGCCTCGAAGCTGCCGTACCTGGACACCCTCATCGAGCACGGCCGCACGGGCTTCTTCTTCGAGCCCGGAGACGTGAAGGGACTGCGCGACCTGTTGGACGAGCTGACCCGCGAACCGGAGCGGGCCCGTCAGGTCGGCCGCAACGCGGCGGAGGAAGCGCGCAGCCGCTGCGGCGTCGAGCACGAAGCCCGGGCGCTCCGGGACCTCTACCATTCGCTGGTGAAGCGCTGATGCGCATCCTGCACCTGTTCGCGAGCCCCTTCTGGAGCGGCCCCGCGGAGAACATCGCGCTGCTGGCCCAGGCGCAGCGAGCCCTGGGGCACGAGGTCACGGTGGCGGTGGACCGCAAGCGCCGGGACATCGCCGCCGAGGAGCCCGCCGTTCCCCGCTTCCAGCAACTGGGCCTCCTGGACGAGGGAGGCCTGACGTTGTCCGTGAAGTCCCCACCCTGGGAACTCTGGAGTGACCTGCGAGCCCTCCGCCGCAGGGCGGTGGATGTGGTCCATGCCCACTTCACGCATGATCATCTCGTGGCGCGCTGGGGAACGCCAAAAGGCGCGGTGCGGATCCGCTCCATCCACGCGCCCCGGTCGCTGCGTTCCTCGCTGCCCGAAGCCGCCGCGTACACGGTGCCGGCGAGCCACCTGGTGGAGAAGCTCGAAGGCCGTCATCGCCCCGTCCAGGTCCTGCCCGCCCTGGTGGACCCGCTGTTCGAGCCGCCCCGGGACCGCAAGGCCCTGCGCCAGACCCTGGGGCTCGAGGACACGCACCTGGTCGGGATGATCTCCACGTTCCAGAAGAGCCGGCGTCACGAACTGGGAGTCGAAGCCTTCGCCGCGTTCCGCCAGCAACGCCCCGGATCCCGCCTCGTGCTCGTAGGCGATGGGGCCCTGCTCGAAGCGACGCGGACACAAGTGGCGGCTCGAGGCCTCACCGAACAGGTGACGTTCGCGGGCTACAAGCAGGGAGCGGACTTCGCGAAGTGGCTGCAGGCCCTGGATGAAGTCTGGATCCTCGGCCTGGGCAACGACTGGAGCGCGAGAGCCGCGGCCCAGGCCAGGGCCTGCGGAGTCCGGGTGGTCGCGGTGAGCGAGGGCGCACTCCCGGAGCTATCCGACGCGAGGGTGGATGTGCCCACGGTGGAAGCCGTCGTCACCGCCGCGCTCTCCGGCTCGACGGCGGGGACCCGGCGCCCGACGAACGAGCACATCGCCCGGGACATCCTGGCGCTCTACCAGAAGGCCGCGGAGCCACGGCGATGACGACCGGTGGCCCCACGGCCCTGGAGCGGATCTTCTATCCGCCGGCACCGGAGCCCTGGTCCCGTCGTGCCCTCCTGTCACCGCTCACGCTGGTGTCCTGGACGTACAGCGCAGCGGTCCGCCTGCGTGGCGCCCTCTACGACTCGGGACTGAAGCGGGCCGAACGAGTCGAAGGTCTGCGGGTCATCTCCATCGGCAACCTGAACGTCGGAGGCACGGGCAAGACCCCGGCGGTCCTCCACCTCGCGGAGTTGCTGATCCGCGAAGGGCGCAAGGTCGGCATCCTGACCCGAGGCTACGGACGCGAATCCCAGGAGCCACTCACCTTCACGGGAACGGATCCCCTGCCCGCGGTGACGGAAGCCGGAGACGAACCCTTGCTGCTCGCACGCCGGTGCCCGGGAGCCCGGCTCTTCGTGGGAGCGGACCGCGTCGCGGCGGCGTTCCGGGCCAGGGACGACTTCGGCCTGGACACGGTCCTCCTGGACGACGGCTTCCAGCACCGCCGCCTGCACCGTGACGAAGACCTGGTGGTCGTGGACGAAGCCGTGGGCCTGGGCAACGGCCAACTGCTCCCAAGAGGTCCGCTGCGAGAACCCCCATCGGCCCTGCGCCGCGCCACGCTCCTCTGGCTGCGAGCCGCCTCGGGAGGCACTGCGCCCAACCCCTGGATCGAAGGCTCGACGGCTCCCAGGGTTCGCACGCGCTATGGGCCCACGGGGTGGTGGGACCCTTCGGGCGCCGAGCACGCGACGAAAGCGCTCGAAGGAAAGCCGGTCCTCGCATTGGCGGGGCTGGCCCGGCCCGGAGGCTTCCTGAAGACCGTGACCACGCTCGGAGCGGAGGTCCGGGACGCGGCCCTCTTCCCGGATCACCATCACTTCACGGCGGACGAGCTTCGCCAGGTCGAAGCCCGGGCCCGCCAGCACGGGGCGCTCGTGGTGACGACGGAGAAGGACGCGGTGCGCCTGCCCGCCGGCTTCGAGGCCTGGGTGGTGCGCCTGGGCGTGGAGGTCCTGGAGGGCGAAGCACATCTGAAGCGGGCGCTCGGTCTGCGGGGAGAGACGCGCGACTTGTGAGGGCCGGACCGCTGTGGGACAAAGCGCGCCCATGCCCGCGGCCCCGTCTTCACGTCCGGCAGCATCGTCCTCGCGCCTGCCCCTCGCCTTCGCGCGCCGCCGGGTGTTGCTGGTGGGAGACCTGGTCGCCGACCACTACCTCTACGGCCAGACGGACCGGGTGAGCCGCGAGGCCCCGGTGCTCATCGTCCGGTACGAGTCCTCGGAGGTGAAGCTCGGAGGCGGAGCCAACGTCGCGGCCAACATCCGCGCGCTGTCGGGGCAGGTGACGGCGGTGGGCGCCCTGGGCGTGGACTCGATGGGCAGCGAGCTGCGCAAGCTCTTCGAAGCCGCGGACATCCGGCTGCACGCGGTCAGCAGCCGGAGCATCCAGACGGAGACGAAGACGCGAATCCTCGCGGGAGGCATCAGCACCACGAGGCAGCAGATGCTCCGCGTCGACCGGGGACAGCGAGGCCCCCTCCCGCCCCGGATGCGCAAGGCCATCGCCAGGCAGGTGGAGGCCGCGGCGAAGGACGCGGACGCGGTGGTGGTCTCGGACTACGGCGCGGGCGTCGTCAGCGACGAGGTCCGCGCCGTGTTGCGAAAGCTCGCCGCGGACGGCCTCCCGGTTTGCGTGGACAGCCGCTACGCGCTCGCGGCCTTCGCGGGCCTCACGGTGTGCAAGCCCAACGAGCCGGAGCTGGAAGCGCTCACGGGCCGCCCGGTGCGCACGAAGGAGGACCTCCTGGAGGCCGGTCACGAAGCGGTCCGCAAGCTGGGCTGTCAGGCGCTGCTGGTGACGCGAGGCCGCCACGGCATGGCCGTCTTCGACGCGAAGGGCGGCGTGGACCTCATCCCCGTGCACGGAGCGAAGTCGGCGGTGGACGTGACGGGAGCGGGCGACACGGTCATCGCGAGCTTCGCGTTGTCCCTCGCGGCCGGGGCCTCCTTCGGTGAAGCCGCGAGGCTCGCGAACGTCGCGGGCTCGCTGGTGGTGCAGAAGCCCGGCACGGCGACGGTCTCCCGCGAAGAACTCCTCGAAGCGCTGCGGAGCTCAAGATGAACACCCTGGACAAGCTTCGTCCCCTGGCCGCCATCGCGGAGGAGCGGGAACGCTGGCGCGAGCAGGGCCGCACGGTGGCCCTGGCCAACGGCGTCTTCGACCTGCTGCACGTCGGACACGTCCGCTACCTGGAAGGGGCGAAGGCCCTGGCGGACGTGCTGGTGGTGGCGGTGAACTCGGACGCCTCCACCCGCGCCTACAAGGGGCCGGGCCGTCCGCACATCCCGGAAGCGGAGCGCGCGGAGCTGGTCGCGGCGCTGGCCTGCACGGACCGCGTCGTCGTCTTCGATGAGCCGAATGTGCGGACCGTCATCCGCGCCCTCAAGCCCGACGTGCACGTGAAGGGGACGGACTACACGCCGGACTCCATCCCGGAAGGTGACGAGGTCCGGGCCTACGGAGGCAGGACGGCCGTGGCGGGAGACCCGAAGGACCACAGCACCACGGAGCTGGCCCGCCGGCTCGGCCGCGAAGGCGCGAAGTAGCCCATGCTCCTGGACCCGGCGCTGCGGTCCATCCTGGGGTGTCCCCACTGCAAGGGCCCGCTCGAGGAGCACCCGGGCCCTCCGCCCGAGGTCCGCTGCGGCAGGTGCCTGCGGGCCTGGCCCGTGGAGGACGGCGTCCCCCAGATGGTGCCCGAGCAGGAGCGACCGCTCACCCCGTGAGCGAGGCCCGCTCCGCGACGAACGACCGGACCTCCGCGGCCACGCGCTGCTCCAACCCCACGCCGTAAGCCCCATCCACGATGGGCGTCAGGTCCACCATCCGGTGGGGCGCCACCGCATGGCCCCAGCGCTCCATGTCGATGCGCAGGAAGAACGCCAGCGTGGGAGCGCCCACGGCGACCGACAGGTGCATGGGCCCGGTGTTGTTGCAGATGGTGAGGCCCGCGGTCCGCATGAGCGCACCCAGCTCATCGATGCTGGTCGCCGGAGCCAGCTCCGCCCCCGGAGCGCCGGAGAGCACGCTCCGAGCCAGGGCCTCCTCTCCCGGCCCCCAGGTCACGACCGGCGAATAGCCGAGCGAAATCAGCTCCCGGGCCGCCGCGGCGAACGCCTCGGCCGGGATGCGGCGCTCGCCCAACCGCCCTCCGGGGTTGATGACGGCGCGCCGCGAACCCGTCGCGGAGAACGTCGCCAGATAGCCGCGGAACGCCTCGCCCAGCACCGGCTCCCGGAACGAAAGCCCCTGGGCGACAGCGCCCTTCGTCAGAGGCGTCAGCAGGTGGGTGCGCTGAATGGCCTCGTGCCGCGTATCGGAGCGGGCAGGCACGGACACCGACTGCAGCAGCGACACCGGCCAGATACCGGGGCCAATGACGACCGCCCTGGAGCCCACCATCCGAGAGACGAGCGCGCTCGTCACCGAAGGAGCACTCCAGTTGGCGCAGTCGACCACGGCGTCATAGCCCGCGCGTCGGAGGGCACGGATGCCAGGCGCCAGCGGCCCCAGCCAGAGCATGCGCCGGTCGAACGCCAGGACCGCGTCCGCGTCAGGGTGCCCCTGAAGGACGCGAGCCACCTTGGCGTGCACCAGCACATGCACTTCCGGAGGCGGGTGGAGATGCGCCTTGAGGGTCCGCATCAGCGGTGTGGTGAGAAGGGCCTCGCCCACGCGGTTGTCGGGCCGGACGAGCAGGACCTTTCGCGGGTGGGGGAGGGGCGTCCCGGGAGAACGGCGGCGTCCGGGGCGCCAGAACAGGAGGGACGCCAGGAGCGTCAGTGCCAGCTTCGCCCACGTTTCAAGCCGCTTGTGCCACGCCATCGGCGGCGGACCCTACCAGAATTGGAACGGACACAAGACGCTGGCTTGACCTTGGGACCGAAAGCCCCTAGCACCCGGCCCGATGCTCAAGAGCATGACCGGATTTGGTTCGGGCCGCGCCCGCGTGGGGGACGAAGAGGTCTCCGTGGAAGCACGCTCGCTCAACCACAAGTTCTGCGAAGTGAAGGTCCGGCTGCCGCGCGAGCTGTCCGCGCTCGAGCCTGCCCTCGTGAAGCAGGTGAAGGACCGCCTCGCGCGGGGCTCGGTGGAGATCCTGGTGCGCCGGCAGGCCGCCACCGTCTCGGGCAACGTCCCCACGGTGGATGTCGCCCTGGCCCGCGAATACGCGCGCGCCTTCCGCGAGGTCGCCGAGGCCCTGGGCCAGTCGACGGAGATCGCCTGGTCGCAGGTGTCCAACCAGCCGGGCGTCATCCGCCTGGAGGAGAAGGGCGTGGACGTGGAGTCCGCCACCCAGGCCACGCAGACCGCGCTCCAGCAGGCGCTCGCGGCCCTGGAGACGATGCGGAACACCGAAGGCGAGTCCATCCACGCGGACCTGGACGCCCGGATGAAGCTCATCGAGGGCTGGAGCCAGGAGGTCGCCCGGCTCGCGCCTCGCGCGGTCAGTGACTACCAGCAGCGGCTCACCGAGCGTGTCGCGGAGCTCGCGCGCGGCGTGGCGGTGGATCCGCAGCGCCTGGCGCAGGAGGTGGCCCTGTTCGCCGAGCGCACGGACATCGCGGAAGAGGTGACCCGGCTCGCGACCCACCTCGAGCAGTTCCGGCTCCTGATGGCGAGCCCCGAGCCGGTGGGCCGGCGCATGGACTTCCTCGTGCAGGAGATGCACCGCGAGGTGAACACGACAGGCTCCAAGAGCCAGCACGCGGAGATCTCCGCGCGCGTGGTCTCGATGAAGGCCGAGGTCGAGCGCATCCGCGAACAGGTGCAGAACGTCGAATGAACGAACCCACTGGACTCCAGCCTGGCCTGCTCCTCGTCCTCTCCGCGCCGTCCGGAGCGGGAAAGACCACCCTCGCGCACCGGCTGCTGAAGGAGATGCCGGACGGCATCTTCTCCACCAGCGTCACCACCCGGCGCCCCCGGGGCAAGGAGCAGGAGGGGGTGGACTACCACTTCGTGGGAGTCGCCGCCTTCCAGGAGAAGATCGAGAAGGGCGAGTTCGTGGAGTGGGCCGAGGTCCACGGCCACTTCTATGGCAGCCCCCAGTCCGTGGTGGACGAAGCCCGCACGCGCCGTGGCACCGCCATCTTCGACATCGACGTCCAGGGCGGGCAGGCCATCAAGCGCAAGCACCCCGACGCGGTCCTCATCTTCGTGCTGCCCCCCTCCATGGAGGAGCTGGAGCGGCGGCTGCGGGACCGTCAGACGGACTCGGACGAGACCATCCGCCGCCGGATGCTGGCCGCCCGCTCGGAGATCGAGCGGGGGATCGCCTCCTACGACTACATCGTGGTGAACGACGACTTCGAGCGCGCCTATCAGGAGCTGCGCTCGGTGGTGGTCGCGGAGAAGTGCCGGCGGGGGAGGGTGGACCTCTCCAAGCTCAAGTTCGGGAGCTGAAATCCGCCGGGGGAATGGGAGGAGCCCCCCCACGGGTTCCCCCTCCACCACGTCGCAACGCGCCAGCGGCCTGCATCAAATTTCTTGCGCCGCCCGATCGCCTGATGGATAAGCCGCCCACCTCGCGGCGACACGCAGGCGTCACTCCGGTGGCACCAGCGTGATGCGGTGGCGGTGACGGGAAGTTGACATTCTCCGAACCGATTCTTAGATGTTCGCCGCAGCAGGCCAGCCGATCGCGGGCGTTGACGGTGTTGGAGCGGGTTGCCGCCTCATGGGAGGCGGAGCAGGTCGGGAAGCAGAAGCAGCAGTCGAGCGGTTGACACAAAACGCGGCGGTGGTACAAGCCGCGCCCCTCGCTACGAAGCCCGCGCACTGGTGCGGAAGGAACTTCGTGGAGAGAGCAGCACCGA
>NZ_JAIQDD010000029.1:0-111940 GCF_020036995.1 Corallococcus sp. AS-1-12
GCTCCTGTCCCCCTTGTCGCTTGGCAGCCGGCCAACTGGCCTCGCTATTCCGCGCAGACCTCCTGTCGGACAGGTTTCCGCGGCCCAGGTGCGCTCATGAGCCGAGCCCCTCCAATCCGTTCCGATTGTCGGACCGGTTTCCGCGGCCTATGGACCGGAAGCTCCCGTGAACCGAGGCCCTCCAACTTGTTCGACTGTCGGACCGGTTTCCACGGCTCGGGTGGACCAGCAGCCCACCAGAGGTCCTTCAAACCTTTATGACGGGTCGGAGTGGCTTCCGCAGCCCGTGGACCGAAAGCGCCCGTGAGCCGAGGGCCTCCAAACTTGTCCGACTGTCCGACAGGTTTCCGCTGTGCCCGGGTGGACCGGGAGCTCTCGTGAGCCGAGGGCCTCCAACTTGTCCGACTGTCCGACAGGTTTCCGCTGTGCCCGGGTGGACCGGAAGCTCTCGTGAGCCGAGGGCCTGTAAACTGGTCCGACTGTCGGACTGGTTTCTGCGGCCTGTGGACCGGAAGCTCCCGTGAGCCGAGGCCATCCAAACTTGTCCGACTGTCGGACAGGTTTTCCGCCGCCCGGGTGGACCGGGAGCCCTTCAGCAGAGGTCCTTCAAACCTGTATGACTGGCGTGGCTTCCACGGCCCGGTGAGCCAGGAATTCCCGTGCCGGGGTCCTTCAAACTTGTCCGACTGTCGGACAGGTTCGTGGGGTGCACCGCTGCCGGGCAGCCTGAGCGGGGTTCTCCCTCCCCTGTGGACAGCGTGACGCTCAAGGGACCTGGCGCGGTGCTCATGCTCGCGCGCACGAGCACGCCGGCTCAGCGCCCCGTACGACGCCGCGCCCGCGCTCGCGCGGCCTCCAGTGCGGAGTCCACCCCAGCGGGCGGTTTCGGAGGCTCGGGCTTCTGCTCGGCGGGTTCATCCTGGACAGGCCTGGGCGGCGTCGTGGTGGGCTTCACGTCCGTGCGGGGTGCTGCCATGGGCTCACTTGCGATGGCTTCCTTCACGGGCCTCTCCCGCGCTGCTCGCACTCGCGGCGCGGAGAGGAACCTGCGCACCGCGACCTCCGCCAGCATCGCCGCCAGCGCGAACGCGACCAGCCAGGGCGCCAATGCCACGCGGCCCTCCGACTCCGGCGCCTCCGCGAACAGGCCCGTCATCGACAGCCGCTCCTGACCTCCACCCACCGCCGCCAGCGCTCGCAGGAGCTTGAGGCCCTCCTTCGCGCTGCCCGGCTCGAACTCCGGCGCGTACGGCAGCGCCACCGGTGGCGCCCTCAACACGCGCCCCCCCCACTTCACCACCGGGTGCCAGGTGCCGCTGCCCGTCAGCGGATACTCGACCACCAGCCGGTCCTCGTCCTCCCAGTGCAGCGGCTTCTCCACCCCGGAGCGCCCGTCGCCCGACAGCAGCACCGCCGTGGGCAGCGCGCCCGGCATCGGCTCGCCCGGCGGCAGGTCCAACGTCACGCGCAGCAGGTTGCCCTGTCGCTCCGAGCGCACCACCGCCTCCTCCTTCGGCGTCGGCCGCCCCATCGACCAGCGCACCACCGCCTCCAGCGTCGCCCGCAGCGCGCTCCACTCACGCAACTCCCCCGTGTACCTGCCGTCCACCTCCGCCGTGAGCGCCACCGTGCGCCCCGCGCCATGCGGCCACAGCGCCAGCACCGGCGCGGCGTTCGTGTCCAACGTGCGCAGCGCCACGTTCGCCCTCGGCTTCAGGTAGGTGAGGTTGTAGCCGCCCACCTGCGGCAGGCCCGTCGTCGGCAGCGGCCCCAGCAGCGGCAGGTCCGGCGCCGCCTCCAGCGACGCAGGCTCGTCCACGAACGTGGCCCTCGCCACCGCGAGCGTCTCCTGGCTGAAGATGCGCGGCAGACTCATCGCGTCCTCCGCGAAGTAGATGCGCCCAGCGCCGCGCCGGGCCACCTCGCGCAGCAGCTCCGCGTCCGGATCCGTGGACTTTCCCAGGCCGATGACCGACACCGTCACGTTGGCCGCTCGCAGCGCCGCCAATGTCTCCTGGTAGTCGCCCGGCTCCTCGGAGTCCGCCGCGTCGGAGAACAACACCACGTGCCGCGTGGGCTTTTCGCTGCGGAGGATCTCCTTGCTGCCCGCGCGCAGGGCCGTGCCCACGTAGATGCCTCCGCCTCCGCTAAAGCCCCGCGCCACCTGGTCGAACGGCAGGCCCCTGCTCACCGGACTCAAGGGGAAGATTTCATGCGGCTCCGTGTCCACCATGTGCACGGAGGCCTCGTCGTTCGCGTTGAGCAGCGTGAGCGCCGCCGTGACGCCCTCGGCGGCCAGCTCCATCTTCGTGCGCCCGTCCGGCACCTGCATGCCCATGGAGCAGCTCGAATCCATGAGCACGCTCATCGCCACCGACGCGCGCCGCTGCTCCTCGCGCATCTCCAGCGACACGGGCAACAGCGGCTCCACCGGCGAGCGCCGGTAGCCGCCCTCGCCGAAGCTCGACCGCCCTCCCGTCATCACCAGCCCGCCGCCCGCCTGGTCCACGTAGTCCGCCAGCGCGTTCAACCCCGTCTCGCCCAGCGCGTTGGCGTCCACGTTCTCCAGCACCACCACGCCCACCCCGTCGAGCGCCTCCAGCGACAGGTGGAACGGCGCCTTCACCTCCAGCGCCATGCCCGTCGCCGCCAGCGCCTTCGCCAGCGTGCCCGACGGCTGCGCGGTGAGCAGCAACACGCGCGGCGGCCCCTCCACGCGCAGCACGCCCACGCCCACGTCGTTCTCCGGGACGCCGTCTCCGGGCACCTCCACCGTGAGCCGGTAGCGCACGAGCCCCGGCTCCTCCAGGAGGTCGCGCAGGGGCAGCAGGTTGGGCCCGGGCTTGAAGTCATACGGCCCCTTCACCAGCACCTTCCCGTCGCGCTCCAGCCGCACGGTGCCGGTGACGGCGGAGGTGGCCTGCACCACGGCGGAGAACTGGAAGGGCTCGCGCACGGAGACGGTGGCGGGCACGTCCAGCGACACCACGGCCACGTCCAGCGCGGGCTCCGGCCGGGACACCTGCCGGTAGTCCACCGCGATGCCTCGCGCCGCCAGCCGCCGCGTCGCGCCCCGGGCATCCGCTCCCGTGGCCCGGCCGTCGGAGACCACCAGCACCCGGCCCGTGCGCTCGGGCGGAATGAGCGCGCCCGCCGCGTCCAGCGCGGCCGACAGGTCCGACGCCTCCGCGTCCACCGGCCGCGTGAAACCTCCGAACCGGCCCACCTCCGACAGCGGGGACTCCACCCGCGCCTCACGGCCGAAGGTGATGACGCCCACGCGGTCGCCCGGCCGGCGCTGGGACTCCACCAGCGAGACGAGCTCCTGCGCCACCCGGTCCACGTCCAGCGGCATGGAGCGCGAGCGGTCCACCACCACCGCCACGTCGCTGCCCGCGTTCGCCAGCCGCAGCTCCGGCCCGGACAGCGCGCCCACGCCGAGCACCAGCAGCGCCCACCGCAGCACCATGGGCGGGCCAGGCCTCCGGCCGTAGCGCCACAAGAAGAGGCCCAGCGGCAACAGCAGCAGCCACGCCTGGGGAAGGGTGAAGGTCATGCCTTCCTCGTGACGTAGAAGTCCGCCAGCAGCGCGGCCAGCAACACCGCCAGGGGCCAGCGGGCGCGCTCATGGCCGCTGTTCCCTTCCGAGTCCTCACCCGCTTCCTTCGCGGCCACGTCCACGCTGCCCCGGCCCCGCAGGTCCGACTCGCGAGCATCCAGCGCCAGCACCTCCAGCGAGTCCACTTCACGGCCGTCGCGCTCCAGCACGTAGCGGCCGGGACGGGTGGGCGCGGGCAGGCTCAGCGCGCCCGCGCCGAACACGGGCTTGCGGCCCGAAGGCCCCTTCAGCGCGTAGCGCGCACCGGCCTCCGTCACCACGGAGAGCGCTTCGCCCAGGTTGAGCTGACGCCGGGGGAACCCCTCGCGAAGCCGCCGCGCTTCACGCACCACGTTGCCCAGGAGCACGGGCCAGGCCGTGGTCCGCTGGAGGTTGGAGCGCGCCAGGTCCACGTTGAGGTGCAGCCGTCCGCCCTCCTCTTCCGACACGAGCACGGCTTCGCCCGCAGTCATCAACGGGCGCCCCGGAGGGTTCGCGCCCGCCGTCCACCGCACGCCCGAGAGCTGCACGTCGTCCATCAGCGTGCTGCCCTTCTCCGTGAAGAACGGCCCCACGAAGGTCCGCAGCGGCCCTTCCGCGCCCAGCGTCACGCGGGCCTCCGCGCGCGCGGGGCCGACGGACAGCACCGGCGCGCCGGGAGCAGGAGGGCCATGCGCCACATCGGGCGACACCGCCAGGAAGCGCTCCAGCGCCTGCTTCGACGCGGGCGACAGGCCCTCCGTCAGCCCCACGGCCACCGGCATCACGGGGGACGGGGGCAGGCGCACGTGTCCGTCCTCGGGCAGCGCGTCGTCCGGCAGGGACACCTCCACGTCGCCGGCTTCGCGGAACGTGAGGCGCACGGTCGCGGCACCTTCTTCCGGAAGCGCGATGCGCTCCGTGCGTTCGGTGCCTTCGCGTGCGCCCGGTCCGGGGGCCGCGCGCACGCGGGCTTCAATCTCCGAAGGCCCCGCTCCGAAGCGAGCGACCCGCAGCGTCACCGTGGCCCGGCCGCCTTCATCGCGCCGCTGCGCGGAGACCAGCGCCACGTTGCCCTGGGAGCGGCCCAGCGCCGTCCAGCGCACGGAGGGAGGCACGGTCGCGTCCTCGGAGGGCGGCGCGTCGGTGAAGAAGTGCACGCGCTTGCCCGGGCCGGCCAGCTCCTGCGCCCACAGGAGCGAAGCCGTGACGTCATGATCCGGGCCGCGCGCATCGAAGGACTCCAGAGCGCCCAGGGCGCGCGACGCCTCGGCCTCCGGTCCAGCGAGGACCTGGGGTGCCACGCCGCTCGCGAGCACCGTGACATGGGTCGCGCGTTCCGACTCCACGCGCTTCGCGGCTTCGGTGCGCACGTACTCCAGCACCGTCTTGCCCTCCGGAGTCCGCGCGGACATGGACAGGCTGCCATCCACGACGAGCACCAGGTGACGACGGCGAGCGTCCTCTCCCAGCCGCACGTCCGCCAGGTACAGCGCGGCGGCCAGCACGGCGAGCGCCTCCAGCAGCAGTGACGCCTCGCGCGTGAAGCGCTCCCACCGGGGTCCGCCCTCCGCGCGAGGACGCGGCGTGCGCCACAAGAACAGCGCGCTCACCACCACCGGCTTCTGCCGGCGGCGCAGGAAGTACGCCGCGACCAGCGGCACCAACGCGCCCAACGCCAGCAGCCCCCAGGGAAGCCCGAAGCTCACGCCCCGCCCCCCGCGACACTTCGCACGCGACTGCACCCGCCATGGTGCACGTTGGCGCGAAACGCCCGGCACTCCACGCTGCTCACACCCCGCCTCCCACGACACTTCGCACGAGGGTGCACCCGCCATGGTGCACGCTGGCGCGAACCATCCGGCGCTCCATGCGGCCCTCCTCCATGCACACCCACGCCCGCCCCCTGCACGCGAATGCACCCGCCATCGCGCTCCATGCCACTCGCACCGACGCTCACGCCCCGCCTCCCGCGATGAACAACGCGCGCAGCGGCCCCGCCACCTGCGCGCGCAGCCCTTCCGCCGCGTTCACGGTGAGCAGCGTTCCCCGCGCCCGCACCGCCGCGCTTCGCAGCGCTCGCTGGTGCTCCGCGAAGCGGCGGGCGTAGGCGGCCAGCACTCCGTCCGTCAGCAGCTCCTCCAGCGCCACGCCACTCTCCGCGTCCACCAGCCGCGCTCCCTCACCGCCCGTGGGCTCCAGGTCCTCCGCGTCCAGAACCTGCACCAGGAACAGCGCCGACGCTCCTCGCGACAGCCGGGCGCACAGCGCCTCCAGGTCCGCCTCGAAGAGGAAGTCACTCACCACCACCCGCACGCCACACGGCCGCAACGGCGGCAGCCTCCCCAGCGCCGACGCCAGGTCATCCCGCGCCTCGAACTCCGCCCCTCGCAGCGCCGCGCGGCACGCCGGCCCCTGCACCCGCTCCGACCGCGCCCCTCCCCACAGCAGCGTCGGCGTCAGCCCCTGCCGCCCGCCCACCTCCACCGTCAGCAGCGCCACCTCCCGCGCCCCCGCCGCCTTGCGCGGCGACAGCCCCATGCTGCGCGAACCGTCCAGCACCACCTCCACGCGCGGCGACACCTCGTCCTGCCGCACGCGCAGCACCAGCTCTCCCGTGCGCGCCACCGCGTTCCAGTCCAGTTGGCGCAGGTCGTCCCCCGGCTGGTACGCGCGGAAGTCGTGCAGCTCCATCGCGCTGCCCGCGGACGTGGCGCGCACCTCGCCCACCCGTCCCCGCTGCGGCAGGCGCGGCAGCGCCAGGCTCAACCCCGGCGCCAGGCGCGCCACCTCCGCCTCATCCAACCTCGCGCTCACTGCTGGTGGGCCCGCCGCTCGCGTTCAGCGAGCACCCGGTCCGCGGCGAACGCCGCCAGGAACGCCACCAGCGCCACGCACAGGAGCAGCTCCGGCGGCAGCTTGAGGCCGCTCGGGTCGCTGTAGTCGAACTTGCCGAAGTTCAGCGTCCCCAGCACCGGGTTGAGCAGGTTGAGCAACTCATCACGCCCCTCCAGGTTCAGGAACACCGCCAGCAGCGGCGGCACGCCCGCCCCCAGGACTCCCACCAGGATGTAGAGCAACCGCACCGACACCGGCGACGCGAACCGCCCCGAGCGCGGCATCCTCCCCAACAGCAGCGCCACCGACAGGTACAGCACCCCGTAGAGCGCCAGCGCCGCCTGCGCCATCCCCATCCGCAGGCTGCTCGCCGACCCATCCGACAGCCACAGCAGCCCTCCGCACCCCACCGCCCACCCCACGAGCAGCAGCACCGACAGCCGGAAGCCACGCAGCGCCCCGGGCCTGAACAGCGTCCACGCCCGGGTGCCCGCGCGCAGCGGCCGCGACTGCCCGTCCACGTCCGTCGCCATGAAGAGGGTGGCGAAGATGAGGTGCAGCCCACCGAGGATGCCCATCACGCCGGGGATGTCGTCATCCCGGTCCATGAGCCACCACATCGCCGTCATCCCCACGAACGTCAGCACCACCTGCGCCACCAGCGCCCGCCGGGGATGGCGCGTGTAGTCCTCCGTCACCAGCGACAGCCGCGCCACCGCCGTCTCGAACACCAGCCACCCGTTCGACACGAGCGCCCAGAACGCCGCGCCCAGCCCCAGGAAGAAGCTCCGGTCGAACGAGAACCCGCTGCCGCGCTCGTTCGTCACCACGAAGGTGAACGTCAGCGCCTGGAAGAACGTCACCACCAGCACGCCCACCAGCGCGAGCCGCACCGCGGCCCGCCCCATCCGGCTGTCCGCCAGCGTCGCCGCGCACACCGACACGAGCGTGAGGAACACCATCCACGCGCCGCCCAACACCAGCACCATCAGGATGGTGGGCAGGTCGATGCCGTTGAGGAAGTAGCTGAACAACAGGAACGGCCCCACCGCCGACGCGTACAGCACCGCCTGCACCAGGAAGGACGTCACCTTGCCGCGCAGGATGCGCCGGGGCCCCAGCCCCGTGAGCAGGAGCAGCGACCACGTCTCGTCCTCGCGCTCGCGCGCCAGGGAGCGGTACGCGTTGAAGGGGATGAGGCCGAAGTGCACCAGCGCCAGGCACACGAAGAAGGAGAAGAAGTACGTCCGCCCCTCGCGCGTGTAGTTGCTGTCGTGCGTGTTCGCGAACGCGATGAGCGACAGCGCCAGGCACGCCGCGAGCAGCAACCCGAAGCTCACCCAGAAGACGCGCGTGCGCAGCCCCTGCCGCACCTCCTTCACCACCAGCGGGTTGAGCCGGTCGCCCCACTTCTCCCACCGGTCGGACGCCACGGCGGGGACTCCCGGAGCGGGGGCGGACTCGGCCGCGCCCGACGCGGGACTCGCTTGCGTGCTCACGCCACCCTCCCCTTCGTCACCGTCATGAACGCGTCCTCCAGGTTGCGCTCGCGCGGGCTGAACGCGCACACCGGCAGCCCCTGCGACACCAGCGCCGCGAGCAGCGCCGCCGCGGCCGCCTCCGCCTGCGCCGGCCCCGCGTCCGCCTCCAGCTCCAGCCGCACGCGCAGCGCGCTGGCCTCGCGAGCCACGTCCTTCACGCGCGGCTGCTCCAGCAGCGTGCGCTCCGTGCGCGACCAGAGCGCCTCGGCCTCGTCGCCCTGCGTGGCCAGTCGCACCGTCAGCTCCATCACGCGGGACGAGCCCGCGCTCTGGCGCAAGAGGTCCTCCACCTTGCCCTGGGCCAGCAGGCGCCCCTGCTCGATGATGACGCAGCTATCGCAGATCTCCGCCAGCTCCGTGAGGATGTGGCTGGAGATGATGACCGCCTTGCCTTGGTCCGCCAGCGCGCGCAGCAGCTCCCGCAGCTCGATGCGCGCGCGCGGGTCCAGCCCGTCCGCCGGCTCGTCCAGCAGCAGCAGCCTCGGGTCGTGGAGCAGCGTGCGCCCCAGGGCCACGCGCTGGCGCATGCCCTTGGACAGCTCCGTGGTGAGCTTGTGCGCCAGCGGCCCCAGCCCGGTGAACTCCATCACCGACTCCACCCGCTGCTTTCGCAGCGCGCCCTTCAGCCCGTACGCGCGCGCGAAGAAGTCCAGGAACTCCCTCACGGTGACGTCGTCGTAGGTGCCGTAGCGGTCCGGCATGTAGCCCAGGAGCGGCCGGGCCCGGTCCGGCGCGTCCACCAGCGACGTGCCGTCCAGCAGCACCGTGCCCGCGGTGGGCACGTCCAGCGTGGCCAGGATGCGCAGCGTGGTGCTCTTGCCCGCGCCGTTGGGCCCGATGAAGCCCAGGATGCCGCCGGCCTCCAGTGAGAACGACACGTCGTCCACCGCGCGCAGCGCCCCGTAGTCGCGCCGCAGCCCCTTCACCTCCAGCAGGCTCATCGTCGTGCCTCCTCGACCTGACCGCGCACCACGTGCAGCGCGGCCTCCAGCTCCACGTCCAGCGCCGCCGTGGGCGTGAAGCCGCGCCCGCCCAGCCGCGCCACGAACGTCCCGTCGCCCAGCTCCCGCACCAGGGGCGTCACCCCGCCCTGCAAGCGCATGAGCGGCTCGTGCGCCAGGCCCAACAGGTCCTCGTCACCGACCTCCGTCTCCCGCGGCGTGGCCAGCCCCTCCGCGCCGTCCGCCAGCTCCGGCAGCGTCCAGAGCCGGCCGTCCAGCTTCAACGTGCCGCCCTGGAGCGGGGCCCCCAGCGCGTTCTGCACCCGCACGCCGCCGTCGGCCTTGCGCACCGTCAGCCGCGCGCGCGAGGGCACCACCGCGACCTCGCCCCACTCGCGGTAGCTGCGCGAGGGCAGGAAGCTGTTCTTCACCACCAGCCCGTTCGTCCAGTCCAGCAGGCGCGGCGGCTCCTCCGGACCCGACGAGGACTCCGAGGTCAGCAGCACGCTGGAGGCGGGCATGCGCACGCTGTCCTCCGCGAGGTTCGCGTACCAGGCGTTGAGGCCCACCGTCACCGCGCGGGACCGCTCGCGGTCCAGCAGCGTGAGGCTGTAGCGCGCGGCGTGCACGCGGAAGCCGTCCACCAGCACGGACCACGCCACCAGCCCCAGGCTCGTGAGGAGCGCCAGCGCGGGCACGGCGATGAGCACCGCGAGCGGTCCCTTGCGCCGCGCCAGCACCCACCCGCCGGGCCCCACCGCCATCACGAAGAGGAAGATGAGCAGCAGGAAGCGGCCCACGGGCGCGCGGGCGCTCGACAGCAGCGGCAGGCGCCCATCGTCGAGCATGCTGTAGCGCTGCCACCGGGGCGGCGGGCCCGCGGGCACCACCACGGCCGGGGACTGCTTCGCGTCCTCCCCGAGGATGAAGCCGCAGCCAGGGGCCTGCTTCCGGCAGTCGCGGAACTGGCGCACGAAGCCGAAGCCATAGGGTGACAGCTCCGCCTTCTCATCCTGGAGCAGCGGGAAGCGCAGGCGCGGATTCGCGGGGGGCTGGTCGAGCACCAGCCTGCCGCCCGTCACCGCGAACGTCTCCAGCACCGCCCAGACGTCGTCGGGCACCTGGTCCGCCGGCACCGCCACCAGCACCGCGTCATAGCCCGCGTAGGCCGCCAGCTCGCGCGGCGCGGTGTGCGGCTCCACGAAGCGCGTGGCGACGAGCGGCTCCGTGTTCTCGGACGCGCGGCTCAGGCCGGTCGCGGCCTCGAAGGCCTTCACGTCGCCCAGCACCATCACGCGGGCGCCCCGGTAGCCGTCCAGATAGAAGCCCCGGGACACGGTGTCCATCCCGGGCGAGTCCAGGTGGAGGGTCCCGGACTGCAGGTCCGCGGGCACCATCAGCCACGTGACGGTGCGCTCGCGAGGGCCCAGCTCCAGCGAGCGCTCCATGACGCGCCCCTGCGAGTGGATGGACAGGCGCACCGGGCGCGGCTGGCCGCCGGTGTTGTGCACCGTCACCTGGATGGGCGTGTAGCCCCGGTCCGGCACGAGCGTGACGACGCGCATGGAGGCCTTGAGGTCGCCCTGGGTGGCGAGGCTCTCCGTCGTCTCCACCACCTCGCGGTAGCCGCTGCCCTCAGGCTCCGCCTCCCGCGCCTCCACCGCCGGGCTGGTGGCGAACGCCGCCGTCCCGCCGGGAGCGCCCGGCAGCCCCGTCCAGAGCAGGGCCCCCAGGAGCACGGCGAAGGCCAGGGGCGCGCGCCTAGCCACGGGGCACCTCCGGGGTGGCCTTGAGCAGTTCGCGCACCACGTCCGGCGCGGACACCTTCTCCAGCGACGCCTCGTAGGCCAGCACCAGGCGGTGGTTGAGGGCGGCGGGCGCGGCGGCCACCACGTCGTCGAAGCCCACGTTGGGCCGGCCCTCGAGCAGCGCGCGCGCGCGGCCCGCGGCGGCCAGGGCCAGCGCCGCGCGAGGGCTCGCGCCGAAGCGCACGAAGCGGCGCACGGGCTCCGGCGCGGAGGGCTGACGCGGGTCGGACGCCTCCACCAGCCGGCCGATGAAGTCCGCCACCGGGCCGGGCAGGTGCACGCGGTCCACGGCGGCGAACAGGCGCGACAGGCCTTCGGCGTCCAGCACCGGCTCCTGCGCGGGAGGCGCGCCGCGCACGCGCGTGGTGAGCAGGGTGCGCAGCGTCCTGGCGCCCACGGGCGGCACGAGGATGCGGAAGAGGAAGCGGTCCAACTGCGCCTCGGGCAGCGGGTACGTGCCTTCGAGCTCGATGGGGTTCTGCGTGGCGAGCACGAAGAAGGGGTCGGGCAGGGGCCGCGTCTGGCCCAGCACCGTCACGGACCGCTCCTGCATGGCCTCCAGCAGCGCGGACTGCGTCTTGGGGCTGGAGCGGTTGATCTCGTCCGCGAGGACGAGGCTCGCGAAGAGGGGACCCTCGCGAAAGACGAAGTCTCGGCGCGCTTCGCCCTCCAGCACGTAGGTGCCGGTGATGTCGCCGGGCAGCAGGTCGGGGGTGAACTGGATGCGGCGGAAGGGCAGCGACAAGAGCCGCGCCAGGGCCTTGCACAGCTCCGTCTTGCCCAGGCCGGGCAGGCCCTCCAGGAGCACGTGGCCCCGGGCAAGCACCGCCGTCACGACCTGCTCGACGACCGTCTCCTGGTCGAGCATCACCTGGTTGAGCCCGGCCTTGAGCCGGGACGCCACATCCGCCGCGCCCTGCGCTTCGGCGGGACTCAGAAGCTCCGCTGCCACGTCGTTTCCCCCTTCTGGACTACGGACCACCGAAGTACCGCTTCACCAGGTCGCGGTTGCGAGGCAGCAGCGGACCGGAGGTCGGTCCCGCCGTCGCATCGCCCGTCGCGCCCGTGCCCTTCGCGCTGGACGGCCCCGCCTGCCCCGTCCGGGCCCGCGGATCCGCTGCGCGAAGGCCCCACAGCTCCTCCGCCTCGCCGCCGTTGCCTTCCGGCAGCGGCTGGAACGCGAGCCGGTTCGGATCCATCTCCGCCTCGCCGCCGAAGACGAGCGGCTGGCTCTCCCCGCCCCGGCCCACGCCCGCGCCATCGCCCGTGCCCTGCCGTGTGTTCCGGCTCGCGTGCTGGCTGCCCTGCTGGCCCTCGCCGTCGCCCTCTTCCCCTTCGCCCTGGCCTTGCCCCCTCTGGCCCTGCCCCCTCTGTCCCTGTCCGGACTGCTGCCGCCGGGTGGGACGCCGGGCCTGGGCGCCGCGGGTCCCTCGCGCTGCGTTTTCCTCACCGAAGCGCTGGGCCAGGGACTGCTGCCGGCGCTCCAGCGTGCGGCGCAGGTCGGCGAGCTGATCCGGCGAACCGGAGGCCTGCGCGCGGGCGGAAGCGCGGGCCTGGGCCTCGCGGGACGAAGCACCCGAGCCCTGCGTGTCGCCGCCCTGCCCCTGCGTGTCGCCCTCCTGCTCACCGGCGCCCTGCCCCTGGCCGTTCCGCTCGGACGTGGGAGCGTCCTGCTCACCGGAGGCGGAGTCCTCGGCGTTCCCGTTGGCGCGAGCCTCCAGCGCCATCAGCGCCTGCTCCAGCGACTCGCGCTCCCGGGTGGCGGCCTCCGCACCGCCAGCGGCGGCGAGCGCGTCCTCCAATTCAGCGGCGGCCTCGGAGGCGCGGTTGAGCTCGGCGGCGGCCTCGGAGGCGCGCTCGGCGAGCCGCTGCTCCAGGGCATCCGCGGCCTCCCAATCCGCGGAGTCGAAGCGCCCCTGCGCCACCTCCTCGGACAGCCGGCGCAGCTCCTCCTCGACGTCGGGCCCCAGGGGCTCCTCGCGGGCCAGGGCCTCGGCCTGGGCCTGCACGGCGGCGACCTGGGTCGCGGCGGCGGCGTTGATGTTCGACGCGCGCGGCGCCGGCAGCGGCACGAGCAACCCCACGGCGAGGAACACGAGCGCGCCCAGCAGCGCGCCCACGGGCCGGCGCCAGGGAACCTCCGGAGGCTTCACCTGCTGGGCGAACTGGTTGAGGCTCAGCTCCCACTCGCCGACGGGCCGCTCCAGCCGCGTGAGCAGCAGGCCGCCCGCGTTAGCCGAGCGGTCCGCGAGCACCGCCGCGTACTCCAGCGACACGCCGCGCGACCGGGCACGAACGAACCACCACGCCAGCCCCGCGACGACGAGCGGAGGCACGGCCCACACAGCCAGGTGGCGCAAGAGCAACCGCGACACCACGCAAGCGGTGGCCAGGGCCCAGAGGGGGGCGATGCCCGCGCCCGTCCAGGCGACCACGTTGAGCCGCCGCTGCACGCGCCGGATGGGCGCGAGCACGAGAGACTGGAAGCGGCGTTCGTCACTGGCGGCCATGCGTGGAAGCCAGTGTCGGACACCCGGCCCACCGTTCACAAGCGACGCCCGGGAACGGTCGAATCCCGCCGTGGACGGTCGGGAGGACGGAGCGGGCAGCCTCTCGCGTCATGAGAAACCGTGGCCGGTTCCGCTGTGCTAGAGGGACGGAGCCTGCCTCTGCCGGAGCCTCCCCATGCTGACGTCCCTGCGGATCCAGAACTTCCGCTCCCTCCGGAACCTCACGGTTGAGGGACTGACCCGTGTCAGCCTGCTAGTGGGAGCCAACAACACGGGTAAGACGTCGGTGCTCGAGGCCGCTGAACTGGCGCTGGCGGGCAGCTCGCCTTCCGTAATCGCGCGTGCGCCTTCGAGGCGAGGGGAGGTCAACGTCCGCATTGAGGACGGGACTGGAGTGGTTTCGCGTCTAGAGGTTGCCCACCTCTTCTTCGGCCACGACCTCAAGCTTCGCCCTACGTTTCGAATCGAGGCATCCACACCCGAACCATGTTTCTTTGAAGGACGCATTGAGCCGTATTCACCCAATGCCGCGCTCACCGTCGCGGAACAGGTTGCATCCGGGCTGCAACTTGAGGCTCCCCTTGGACTCACGGTGGAGAGCGATCGGTTTGTCGCGGTAAGTCAACCTCTCTCAGAGCAGGGGTTGCTGCCCAACGCGTTCCAAACCGCTCGAAGGCTGGCAGTGAACCCAGCCGCTCCTCCCCCACGAGTGCATTTCATCCAGACATCCGCCCCGCCGCTGATGACCATTCGAGAGCTCTGGGACGATGTTGTCCTGACTCCAGAAGAAGCATTGGTCACCCAGGTTCTCCAGATCATCGAACCTGGCATCGAACGGATCGCCGCACTCGCTGGAAGTTCTGGTTTTTCGGCAGCGACCATCTTTATCAAGCTGAAGGACTCCGACCAGCGCATTCCCCTTGCCAGCATGGGTGAGGGAATCAACCGGCTGTTGGTGTTGGGCTTGAACCTCGTTAACGCAGCGGGCGGCTATCTGCTCGTGGACGAAATCGACACGGGCCTCCATCACTCCGTGATGGTGAGGATGTGGCGGCTCGTGACGGAAGCTGCAAAGCGACTGAACGTGCAGCTCCTCGCGACGACCCACAGCCTGGACTGTGTTCGAGCTCTCGCTGCGCTCTACGAAGAGCAGCAGGGACTCCGAGACATTATCTCCGTTCACCGCATTGAACGGAACGCCGAGCACAACGTGCCGTACTCGGCGGACGAACTCCTCGCCGCCGCACGACACGAAATGGAGATCCGGTGAGCCCGCCGTCTCCCAAGAGCCCTTACCGCTTGATGGTCGAGGGGCCAGACGACAAGCACACCCTCGTCCATCTATTGAAGCGGCACGGCTACGACTGGGACGATGCAACGCTCAAGCGTCCCTATGTTGAGGACGTGGGTGGCGTGGAGAAGCTGCTCGAAAAAACACTCCTGTCCACCGCGCTCAAGACACATGACCGGCTCGCACTGGTCTTCGACGCGGATTTGCCTCCGTACAACCGCTGGCACCAGCTCAAGACCTGCCTCGAACAACTCAGCATCACGGTCCCTGATGCCCCCGAGCCCGGAGGAACCCTCCTCTCCGGCCTTCGTCCCAACTCCCGACTGGGCATCTGGGTCATGCCAGACAATGCCCTGCCCGGCCGGATCGAGGAGTTCATCGAGAAGCTCGTCCCTGCCGATGACACCCTCTGGCCCCACGCACGAACAACCACCACGGATGCGCTGAATCAAGGCGCTCCACTGCGTCCCCAGGACCACGTGAAGGGCGCCCTCCATGCATGGCTCGCATGGCAGTTGGACCCGGGCCTCCCATTCGGCGTCGCCCTCGCCAGCAAGGTCCTGAGCCACGACTCGCCCGAAGCTCAACGTTTCGTGGCCTGGTTCCACCGCTGCTTCTCCTGAACCCGTGCGACCTCCAAATGCGGCGGTTACTGTGCCGCCCCCATGAACTTCCGATTCCTTGGTCGCAGCGGTCTGAAGGTCAGTGAAATCTCCTTTGGCAACTGGCTCACCCACGGCTCCCAGGTGGAGGAGGACGCCGCGGTCGCGTGCGTGAAGGCGGCGCTCGACACGGGCATCACCACCTTCGACACCGCCGACGTCTACGCCGGCACCAAGGCGGAGGCCGTGCTCGGCCGCGCCCTCAAGGGCCAGCGCCGCGAAGGCTACGAGCTGTTCACCAAGGTCTACTGGCCCACCGGCCCCGGCCAGAACGACCGCGGCCTGTCGCGCAAGCACATCATCGAGTCCATCCACGGCTCCCTGCGCCGCCTCCAGACGGACTACGTGGACCTCTACCAGGCCCACCGCTTCGACGCGGAGACGCCCCTTGAAGAGACCATGCTCGCGTTCGCGGACATCGTCCGCCAGGGCAAGGCGCTCTACATCGGCGTCTCCGAGTGGACCGCCGAGCAGATCTCCGCCGGAGCGAAGCTCGCCCGCGAGCTGCGCGTGCCCTTCATCTCCAACCAGCCCCAGTACTCCATGCTCTGGCGGGTCATCGAGTCCAAGGTCATCCCCACCTCCGACGCCGAGGGCCTGGGCCAGATCGTCTGGTCCCCCATGGCCAAGGGCGTGCTCTCAGGCAAGTACCTCCCCGGCAAGCCCCCGCCCGCGGACACCCGCGCCGCCACCCAGCAGGGCGCGTCGTTCATGACCAACTTCATGACGGACGACGTGCTCACCCGCGTCCAGCAGCTCAAGCCGCTGGCCCGGGAGGCCGGCCTGTCCATGGCGCAGCTCTCCATCGCCTGGGTGCTCCAGAACAAGAGCGTCTCCTCCGCCATCATCGGCGCCACGAAGCCGGAGCAGGTGCTCGACAACGTGAAGGCCACCGGCGTGAAGCTGGACGCGGAGCTGATGCGCCGCATCGACTCCATCCTCGGCCCCGTCGTGGAGCGCGACCCCGCGCAGACCACCAGCCCCAGCCGCAGGCCCTGAAAGTCGTACGGCCGCCCACCCCGCAGGACAGGCGCTCCCACGCCCGCCCCGCCCCGTGCCCGCCATATGACATCCGCGCCCTGGTTTCGCCGCGCCCGTCCCACGGCACGCGACAGCGGGGTGAACTCCCCCCCGTTCCATTTGACTTTTAAGTCGGGGGGAACAAGAGACTGCGCCGCGCGTTAGAGCGGTCCCACTCTTGAACCGGGCATTTTCCACATGACGTCCTTCCTCCTCCTGGCCCAGGCGGCCCAACCCGAACTCGGATGGTTGAGCAGCAAGCTGCTCGGGGTGACGCTGGGCAGCGCTGAGTGGGTGCTCTGGCTGCTCGTGTCGCTGTCCATCCTCTCCATCGCGGTGATGCTGGAGCGCGCCGTCTACTTCTCGCGCCACCGGCTGCCCAACTCGGAGGCCCTGGCGGTGCGCCTGGCGCGCGGCGAGTTCGACGCCGTGGCCGGCGAGGTGAAGAACCAGAAGGGCATGGAGGCCGCCGTCATCCGCGAGGCCCTGGCCTCCGCGCCCCAGGGCCCCGACACCGTGGAGCAGGTCATCGCGTCCACCGTCGCCCGCGAGCGCCCCCAGTACGAGCGCGGCCTGTCCATCCTGGGCACCCTGGGCAACAACGCCCCGTTCATCGGCCTGTTCGGCACGGTGCTCGGCATCATCAAGGCCTTCAACGACCTGGGCGCCATGAACGCCAAGGGCGGCGCCATGCAGCAGACGGTGATGGCCGGCATCTCGGAGGCGCTCGTCGCCACCGCCGTGGGCCTCGCCGTCGCCATCCCCGCCGTGGTCGCCTTCAACATCTTCAACCGCCAGTTGAAGACGCTCACCAGCCGCACCACCGCCCTGGGCCACGCGCTCGTGGGCGCCATGAAGGCGCGCAAGCCGGGCGCCGCGGGGGGCAACTAGCCCATGGCCGGCGGCGCGAACGACAGCGACGAGGAAATCTCCGGCATCAACGTCACCCCGCTGGTGGACGTGGTGCTGGTGCTGCTCATCATCTTCATGGTGACGGCCAACTTCATCGTCCGCGAGACGGTGGAGGTGGACCTGCCCCGCGCCGCCAACGGCGGTGAGACGGTGCAGGGCCTGGTGAACGTCGTCCTCGACAAGGAGGGCAAGCTCTACTTCGACGGCGCGGAGGTGACGGAGGCGGACCTGTCCCGCCGCGTGACGGAGGCCGTGGCCAAGGACAAGGACACGCGCGCCATCATCAGCGCGGACCAGACGCTCGCCTACGGCCGCGTGATGCGCCTCATCGACGTGGTGAAGGGCCAGGGCATCGCGAAGTTCGCCCTCAACATCGAGAAGGACGCCGCCCCCGCCCGGGCCGCGCCCGCCACGCCCTGACACGAGGCTGAGCGACGATGAGCCAGGCGGTCCTCGACCCTTCTCCCCTGCCCCAGCGCGACCGCTCCACGCGGTTCCTGCTCGTGTTCGTCCTCGTGTCGCTCGCGCTGCACGGGGTGGGCTTCGGCCTGCTCTCCACCCTGGAGGGCCGCAAGCTCGCGGCCATCCAGAAGCCGGTGGAGCTGGTCATGGTGGAGGTGCAGAAGCCGCCGCCCCCGCCGCCTCCGGAGGAGAAGCCGGAGGAGCCCAAGCCGCCGCCTCCGCCGCCCCCGAAGGTGAAGGTGAAGCCGCCGCCCATCAAGGTCGCGGAGGCGCCCAAGCCCCCGCCCCCCACGGAGGCCCCGCCGCCGCCCAACGACACGCCGCCGCCGGAGCCGTCCGCGAAGCCGCCGCCCCTGGTGGTGGGCATGACCCTGTCGTCCACCACCAGCGCGGGCTCCTTCGCCGCGCCCGTGGGCAACACCGCCTACGGCAAGGCCAACGGCCCCGCGAAGGCGCCCCAGGACGTGAAGGGCTACTCCGCGCCGAAGTACGTGCCCGTGTACCAGGTGGACACGGAGCCGTCGGTCGCGTCCGAGGTGAAGATTCCCTACCCGGACGAGGCGCGCCGCGCCGGCATCGAGGGCACCGTCACGCTGTCCATCAGCATCGACGCGGAGGGCAAGGTGAGCAACGTGAAGGTCATCTCCGGGCCCGGCTACGGCCTCAACGAGGCCGCGCGCGACGCCATCCGCCGCTTCCGCTTCAAGCCCGCCATCAAGGGCGGCGAGCCGGTGGCCACGGAGATGAAGTACTCGTACACCTTCCTGCTGGACTGAAGGCCGCGCGCTACTGCGTCTTGAGCGCGCGGCGCATGATGTCGCGCAGCGCCGCCAGGTCCTCGTCCGGCATCGCGGCGATGAGCGGCGGCGGCGAGACCAGCCGCGCCATCAGCCGGCCGCGCAGCTCCGCGCCCGCCTCCGTCAGCACCAGCATCTTCACGCGGCGGTCCTGCTCGCTGCTCTTGCGCTCCACCAGCCCGCGCGCCTCCAGCCGGTCCACCAGCCCCGTCACGTTGGACGCGTCACACGACAGGTAGTGCGCGAGCGTGCTCATCGCGAGCGCGCCCTCGCCCAACTGCCTCAGCACGTGCGCCTGCACCGGAGACAGCTCGAACTCCGCCGCCAGCGCGGGGAAGTTGCGCATGTGCGTGTGCATCAGCTCGAAGAGGAGCGTCCACGCCTCCTCGGGCAGCCCACTCCCGCCCTCCGACACGTCGGTGGACGCCGGCCGGCGCGTCACCTGCTCGCTGGAACCGTCGCTGAAGCCGTTCATAGTGAAGTTACGTTAAGTCATCAGACGCACATAAACAATTGACATCATCAACCATTGACCGCTACTACATTCCGCATATTCCAACATCCGACAGTGCGGATTACTTCAACGCCGCGCCAAGGTCGGGTAGAGGACGCAACGCAGTCGTCCCCAGGACGGATCCGCCTCGCGCTTCCGCGGGTCGGTGAGGAGGTCGAGCGGTATGAGTCCCTTTCTGGCGCTGTCCCTGTCGGCCACCCTGGCAGCGGCGCCCGTACTGACGCTGGATGAGGCGCTGGAGTCCGCCCGCCAGCAGAACCTCGATTTGAAGATCGCCCAGGAGCGCTTCGAGCAGGCATCGCTCGCGACGCGCAAGGCCTGGTCGGGCTACCTGCCGAACATCAGCGTGGGCGCGTCCATCACGCGCAACAACGTGGCGGCCATCATCCCCGCGGGCCCCATCGCCCCGGTGGACATCACCATCCAGCCGCTCATCCAGCAGGGCGCGCAGGCGGAGATCCGGCAGGCCATCATCGCGCCGCAGTTGTGGGCGGGCATCGCGGCCTCCTACAAGTCCGTGCGGCTGGCGGAGCTCAACACGCAGACGGCGCGCCGGCAGGTGCTCTTCGGCGTGGCGCAGGCGTACTACGGCGCCGCGGCGCAGCAGGAGGCGCTGCGCGCGCAGGAGCGGCTGCTGGAGCTGAACCAGGCGCGGGAGAAGGACACCCAGGCCCGGTTCGACGCGGGCACGGTGACGCGCGTGGCGCTGCTGCGCGCCCAGTTGGACCGCTCGCGCGCGGAGCAGGACCTGGTGCGCGCGAAGAACGCGCTCGCGGGCCTGAAGCTGGCGCTGGGCACGCTCATCCAGCGCGAGCCGGACTTCGACCTGGCCCCGCCGCCGGAGCCGACGGTGCCCGCGCAGGCGTCGCCGGACGAGCTGGTGAACCAGGCCATCCAGGACCGCTCGGACGTGCAGGCCGCGGAAGTGGGCCTGAAGCTCAGCCGCATCAACAAGACGGGCGTCATCCTGAGCTACCTGCCCACGCTGGGCGTCACGGGCGCCTACCGCATCGCGAACGCGGCGGGCTTCACCGGCCAGAACGAGACCTGGGCCATCACCTTCGGCGCGAGCTGGACGCTGTTCGACGGCGGCCTGCGCGAGGCGAACCTCTCCGAGGCGTCGTCGCGCGTGCGCGAGGCCACCGTCACCCAGGCGCTGGCGCAGGCCCGCGTGAAGGAGGAGGTGCGGCGCTCCAAGCTGGACCTGGAGAACGCGCTGGCCAACCGCGCCAAGGCCGAGGAGGCCCTGGAGCTGGCGCGCGAGTCCAACCGCCTGACGGACGTCAGCTTCAAGGCGGGCGTCGCCACCTACCTGGAGGTCGCGGACGCCAACACCGCGCTCACCAACGCGGAGGTGGGCTTCGTGTCCGAGCGCCTCCAGGCGTCGCTCGCCGCGCTGCGCCTGCTCAACTCGCTGGGCTCCTTCGAGTCCGGTTCGGTGAGGAAGGACGCGGCCGCCCTGGGCGAGCAGCCCGGCGCGGGCGCCCCCCGGCAGCCGCAGCCCGCCCAGGAGCAGCCGGCGGCCCCGCAGCAGCCCGCGCCCCAGCAGTAGGCATGGCGTGAGGTGGAATTCCCGGCGCCTGCTTGAGGGCGCCGGGTCCCCTGCCCTCCCGGGCGGGAAGCAGGTGCTTCGTTGTGGGGGTTCGTCACCGGCCCCACCCTCCTCTGTAGGACCCGTTTCCACGAGGAGGGAACCATGGCGGATGCATCCTGGGGCAACTGCAAGAACTGCCGTTTCTTCGCGGGCAACAGCGACGAGCCGAGCGACGACGCGACGCAGAGCTGCAACCAGCCGGAGCTCAAGCAGTTCGCGCTCGTGGTCTCCGGCGACAGCGGCTGCAACGCCTACGAGGCCCGCGCGGGAGAGACAGTGCCCGTCTACGAGGAGCCCGCGCCCATGCACTGAGGGCCCACCGGTCCTCGCGATGCCACGGCGGCCCCTGGCGTTCAGGTGCCGGTGGCGTCGCGGACCTGGGGCAGCGCCGGTTCAGGCGGGTGCGCGTAGTAGATGCGCTCCATGAGCTTGCGCTGGTGGACGAGCGGCTTGTCGTACTTGTCCAGCCGCATGCCCTTGTGGCTGTAGGGCGTGTCCGCCACGGTGGGGATGAAGCGCGCGTCATCGCGCACCTCCCACCAGGTGAGCCCCAGCGCGGCCTTCGCCGCCACCGGCAGCAGGGGCCTCAGCGCGGGCACCGTCGTGCGCAGGAAGGAGAAGACGTGCAGGCGCGTGGTGCGCGCCGTCTCCGGCACGAAGAAGATGTGCGCCTGCGTGATGAAGGGCCGCGGCGCCCCTGAAGGCGTGACCCAACTGACGGTGTAGACGCTGCGCACCGGGTCGAAGCGCGTCACCCAGTCATTGCGGAAGACGTCCCCCCGGCCCACCGCGAGCAGGCGCATGATGGGCGCGGGCCGCTGCGGGGCGCGGTAGTGCACCTCCGTGTGGTCGTCGTGGTTGTGCGCCTCGAACTCCACCGCGCCCGCCTGCGCGCCGCTCCACCCCAGCCGGGTGTGGACGAAGGGCGTGTGCTCGTCCTCGCTGAAGTTGTCGAGCGCCACGTGCAGCGGCGCCTGGAACAGCGTGGAGAACGTCCCGCCGAAGACGTAGTCCCCGCCGGACAGCTCCGGCATCGCGGACTCCGGGGTGTCCGCGTGCGCGAGCCAGAGGTAGCCGTGGCGCTCCACCACCTGGAAGCTCCTGGCCTCGCAGTGGCGCAGCTCCGGCTGGCTGGGGTTGGTGCCGTGGCCGCGCGCGTCGAAGCGCCAGCCGTGGTACGGGCACTGGAGCTGCCCGTCCTTCGTCACGGTGCCCTTCGACAGCGGCGCGAAGCGGTGCGGACACGCGTCCGACAGCGCCGCGGCCCGCCCGGAGGCGTCCCGGAAGAGCGCGTAGGCATGGCCGGCCAGCTCCACGCGGACGGGCTGGCGGCGGAGCTGGCGGGAGGGAAGCACCGGATGGAAGTGCCTGACGACGTCGGGGGTAGGCTCCATGGCGCGCGCAGTATAGCGGTCTGTCGCGGCGGACCCAGGTGGGTGGCGTAGACTGCCTGGCCGTGAATGCTCCCGTCCCTCCCCGCCTCCGCGTGCACTGGTTCGCCGTGGCGACCCTGGCCGTGCTGGTGGCGCTCGCCGCGGGAGCGTGGCTGTACGTGCGCGGCGCACTGCCGGCGCCGGTGCCCCCCGCGTCCGGCCCCTTCGGCTACGCGGACTATGCGCAGGCGCTCAACCACGTGCGCCCCAGCGGGGACCTGGACTTCCAGGGCCTTCAGCGCGACCGCGCGGCGCTGGAGCGCTTCGTCGCGTCGCTCGCGGCGGTGTCGCCGCACCGGCGGCCGGAGCTCTTCCCGACGACCCAGGAGGCGATGGCGTATTGGATCAACGCGTACAACGCGCTGGTGCTCCTGCAACTCGTGGAGCGCTACCCGAGCGGCGTGGAGGCGTCCTGGTTCGGACGCTTCTACTGGGGCCGCACGTGGCCGGTGGGGGGCGAGCGGCTGACGCTGTACGCCCTGGAGCAGCGCATCCTCCTGGGCAGGTACGCCGACCCGCGCGTGCACTTCGCCCTCTTCCGGGGGACGCGCGGCGGGCCCCGGCTGGACGGCGCGCCCTACCAGCCGGAGTTCCTGGACGCCCAGCTCAACGACGCCAGCCGCCGGTACATGGGGGACGCGCGGAACGTGAAGCTGGAGGACAAGACCGTGCGCCTGGCGCACCTGTTCGAGGAGCGGAAGCAGGACTTCCTCAACGCGCTGCCGGAGGGCCGGGGCGGCAACGTGCTCCAGTTCGTCTGGGCCTTCCTGCCGGACACCTGCGAGGAGCGCCCGGGCTGCGACACGCGCGGCGACCTGGACCGCGCCTGCGGTCCGGACCTGGACAGATGCCGCATCGACTTCGTCCCCGAGGACACCTCGCTGCCCGACGCCGCGAGCACCGCCGAGCAGCGGCGCTGACACGGCCCCTTCTCGGCTAGCGTCCCGCCATCGCGGAAGGAATACGCGGGAGGCACCGGGACATGACGATGGGAGCGGTGTGGCTGGCGACGTGGCTGGCCCTGGGGAGCGCGGACCTGAAATGGGAGCCGCAGGCGAGCGGGACGACGGTGCGGCTGCGCGGCGTGAGCGCGGTGGACCCCCGCGTGGCGTGGGCCAGCGGCGACAAGGGCACCGTCGTGCGCACCTCCGACGGCGGCAGGACGTGGACGCGGGCACCCGTGCCGGACGCGGAGGCGTTGGACTTCCGCGACGTGGATGCCTTCAGCGACCGCACCGCCTACGTGCTGTCCATTGGCGCGGGCGACAAGTCGCGCATCTACAAGACGACGGACGGCGGCGCGCACTGGACGCTCCAGTTCACCAACGCCGTGCCCGGGGCCTTCTTCAACGGCATGGCCTTCTGGGATGAACAGCACGGCATCGCGTTCAGCGACCCCGTGGACGGGCACTTCGTCGTCATCACCACGGAGGACGGCGGCGCGACGTGGAAGCCCGTGCCGCCAGGGGCGCTGCCAGCGGCGCTCGCGGGCGAGGCGGGCTTCGCGGCCAGCGGCACGAGCATCGCCGTGTACGGCAAATCCGACGTCTGGTTCGGGCTGGGGGGCTCCGCCGCGCGCGTGCTGCACTCGGCGGACCGGGGCAGGACCTGGGGCATCGCGCCCACGCCGCTGGCCACGGGGGAAGGCGCGGGCGTGTTCTCGCTCTCCTTCTGGAGCCCCATGGCGGGCATCGCCGTGGGCGGCAACTACAAGCAGCCGGAGGTGGCCACCGGCAACGCGGCGCTCACGCTGGACGCGGGCAAGCGCCAGTGGACCGTGCCGGAGAAGCCGCCCGGGGGCTACCGCTCCTGCGTGGCGCAACTCACGCGCGAGCGGAAGATGTGGCTCATCGCCGTGGGGCCCACGGGCTCGGACGTGTCGAAGGACGCGGGCAGGACGTGGGAGCCGCTGGACGCCACCGGCTTCCACGCCGTGTCCACGCCGCCGCGCACGCGGGACACCGCCTGGGCCGTGGGTGAGGAGGGGCGCATCGCGAAGCTGACCTTCGCGGCGCCACCGGCTCCCGGGAAGCGCTGAACCGGAGGCGATGGGCGCGGGGAGCCTCCTCCCCGCGCCGCGTGCGTCACTTCACCAGCAGCGCCGCGCCGATGATGCCGCTGTCGTCACCCAGCTCCGCGTCGGCGATGAGCAGGCCCTCGCGCGACACGCGGGAGGACCACTGCTGCACGCCGTCCAGCACCTGCCGCTTGATGCCCGGGCAGTGCGTCAGCACGCCGCCGCCCAGCACCAGCCGCGACGGGTTGAGCACCGTCACGTAGTTGGCCACCGCGAGCGCCAGGAACTGCGCCGCGCGCGAGTGGATCTCCTTCGCCTTCACGTCCCCCTCGTCCGCCGCCGTCTCCAGCGTCACCGGGGTGATGGTGTCCGGGTCGTCGTGGGTCAGCTTCTCCAGCACGCGCGAGCTGCCGGACGCCAGCAGCTCCTTCGTCTGCGCGATGAGGTTGTGGCCGCCCGCGTACGCCTCCAGGCAGCCGTGCTCACCGCAGCCGCACAGCCGGCCGCCGGGCACCACCTTGATGTGGCCCAATTCGCCCGCCACGCCGCCGCCGCCGTTCACCAGCCGCCCGTCCGAGATGATGGCGCTGCCCACGCCGGAGCCCACGAACACCACCAGGATGTCCTGGGCGCCGCGCCCCGCGCCCGCGTGCAGCTCGCCCCACGCCGCCGCGGACAGGTCGTTCACCACCTTCACGCCGAAGCCCAGCCGCTTCGTGAGCATCTGGGCCAGCGGCACGTCCCGCCAGCCCAGGTTGGGCGCCACGGAGATGACGCCCGTGTCCTTGTGGATCTGCCCCGCCGCGCCCACGCCGCAGCCGTCCACCTTCACGCCGGACTTCTTCACCGCCTCTTCCGCCGCCTGCGCGATGGTCTCCACCACGCCCTGCGGCTTGCGGTCCTGCACCGCCACCTTGGCGCTCGCGAGGATTTCACCCTTCCCGTCCACCACCGCGGCCCGGGCGAACGTCCCGCCCAGGTCGATTCCCAGCGTCGGCATGTCCCGCTCCTCCGTTACGTGCGTGCGTGTGCTTCGCGTGGCGCACCGGCGCTCAGACGCCGACGTCCTTCTGCGCCTGGGCGACCGTCTTCTCGATGAGCGCCTGGATCTCCTTCACGCGGGCCTCCGTGCTGGCCTCGTAGCGCAGCACCAGGATGGGCTGCGTGTTCGACGCGCGGATGAGCCCCCAGCCGTCCGGGAACGTCACGCGCACGCCGTCCACGTCCACCACCTTGTGGCCCGCGTCGCGAAGGATCTCCGTGGCGCGCTTCACCATGGCGAACTTCTTCTCCTCCGTCGTGTCGAAGCGCAGCTCGGGGCTGGCGAAGGTCTTCGGCACGTCGGAGAGCAACTGCGACATGGACTGCTTCTCGTGCGTGAGGATCTCCAGCAGGCGCGCGGACGCGTACACCGCGTCGTCGAAGCCGAAGTAGCGGTGCTTGAAGAAGATGTGGCCGCTCATCTCACCGGCCAGCTCCGCGTGCTCCTCCTTCATCTTCGACTTGATGAGCGAGTGCCCGGCCTTCCACATCACCGGCTTGCCGCCGTGCTTCGCGATGTCGTCGTACATCGTGTAGCTGCACTTCACCTCGCCGATGATGGCCGCGCCCGGGGCCTCCTTCAGCACGTAGCGGCTGAAGAGCACCATGAGCTGGTCACCCCAGAGCACGTTGCCCTGGTCGTCAATGACGCCGATGCGGTCGCTGTCGCCGTCGTACGCGATGCCGACCTCCGCCTTGACCTCCTTCACCTTCTGGATGAGGTCCTGGAGGTTCTCCACCACCGTGGGGTCCGGGTGGTGGTTGGGGAAGTCCGCGTCCATGTCGCAGAACAGGGGCACCACGTCGAAGCCCATGCTCTCGAACAGGGGCACCGCGATGGCGCCGCCCGTGCCGTTGCCCGCGTCGATGACGATCTTCATCCCCTTGCGGCCCACCTTCACCGTCTGGCGGATGAAGTGGTTGTAGGGCGTGATGATGTCGAAGGGCGAGACCTTGCCGGGCTTGTCGGAGGTCGCGAAGTCCTTCGCCTCGATGAGGCGGCGCAGCTCCTTGATTTCGGGGCCGTGGAAGGTCGTCTTGCCGGCGCCAATCTTGAAGCCGTTGAACTCCTTCGGGTTGTGGCTGCCGGTGATCATCGCCAGGCCGTCCACGGGCAGCGTGTTCGCCGCGAAGTAGGTCAGCGGCGTCGGCACCACGCCCACGTCGTAGACGTCCAGGCCGGTGGCGGTGAGGCCCTTCGCGAGCGCGTCGCGGAAGCGCGTGGAGGACTCGCGGCAGTCGCGGCCCACCACGATGGAGGTGCCGCCCTTGCGGCGGATCATGGTGCCCAGGCCCAGGCCCAGGAGCTCCACCACCTCGATGGTGAGGTCCTTGTCCACCAGACCTCGGATGTCGTACTCGCGGAAGATGTGCGCGTTCATGGCAGTGTCCCCACCCTCGACAGGAACCGGGAGGGCGTAACGGAAGGCGTCGGACACTACACGAGCGGGCCCGGGGGCTGCACACACCCGAACGGGCCCGGCTGACTGTTGAACGCCCGGCCCCCCGGGGAGGGCGGAACCTACCCCCGGCGGAGGCTGATGGCCCCCATCAGGCCATGGCCCCGGGGGCCTGGGCTCCGCCACCGGCCGGCACCCGCCGCCGCAGCGCCTGGTAGTGCTTCAGCCAGGACGTGTTCAGCGGGTCCAGCTTGAGGGCCTCCGCGTAGCGCTCCAGCGCGGCCGGGACGGCCCGTTGGACCTCCAACGCGTGCCCCTGGGTGAAGAGGGCGCGGGCCTTCTTCTCCACCTCCGGCCGGGCGGCGAGGAAGGCGCTGCGCAGGGCCTCCATGGTGGGCTCCGGGACACCCGCGGCCACGCAGCGGGCCAGGCCGCCCAGGTTGCCCCGGGTGGCGTCGTAGCCGACGCGGGAGATCGGCTCACCGAGCATCCGCTGCGCGGCCAGCACGCGCACGCGCAGGGCCTCCAGGGCCTGGCGCTGGCCGGTGGGCAGCGGGCGGTGCTGGAAGGCGAGCAGGCGGCGCAGGGCGGCCTGGGCGCGGCGGTCGATGTCACCGAAGTCGGCGTCGTGCTTCGCGCCCAGCAGCGTGTAGGGGTCCCGGGCGACGGCCTCCGCGCGGGACAGCAGCCGGGCGAGCTCCGCGTCGGGCGCGGGCTCCGCGTCCTCCATGAGGGCGCGGGAGAGCAGCCGGCCCAGCGCGGGGAACTCGTCGGAGAAGTGGACGAAGACGCCCGCGGGCACGTTCCAGGTGCGCGCCTCGTCGAAGGTGACGTGGCGGACGACGTCGCAGGCCCCCAGGGCCGTCTCGCCCCGGAAGGACACCTCCACCGTCAGCCGCGCGGCGAGCGGGGGCAGCGAGCCCTGGCACTCGGCGAAGAGGCCCTCGGGGGCGACGTCGCTCACGGAGACGGGCTGGAGGACCTCGCCCGGCGTGAGGCCCAGGCGCACGCGCAGGTCCGCGGGCGCGTCCGTGCGGGGCGCGGAGGCCTCCAGCGGCGGCACGGGGTTCACCAGCGGGATGGGCGCGGCTTCAGGGACGACGTCCACCAGTGGAATGGGCGGAGGCGACAGGACGGACGCGGGCTCCAGTGAAGGCGCCAGGGTCATGAACGGGATGGCCGCGGCGCCCAGCGTGGACGTGGGGTTCACCGCGGCCTGCGCCGTGACGTCCAGCGGCGACGCCGGATCCACCAGCAGGATGGGCGCGGCCGTCTGGAGCGGGTTCGGCTCCACGAGGCCAAGCTGCATCGTCCTGGCCGGCGCCTGGGACGCGGCAGGCTGCACCAGGAGGATGGGGGCCGGCGTGGCACCAGCGGCGGCGGAGCCCGAGGAGCCGGCCTGGGAAGCGCGCGGCGGCTCCGCTTCGGCGTCCCCCAGCAGCGCCACGGCGGAGGCCCAGAACGCGGCCACCTCCGCGCGCATGCCGCCTTCACCGGGGCGTACGTCAGGCGGCGCGCCATCCGCCGCGCGCAGCGCCGCGTCCTCCACGGACGTGGCGGCCATGCCCCATTCGGGCACGTCCTCCACGATGTCGAAGTCGTCCGCCGCGTCGCGCGCCCTGGCGGTCTCCTCCGCCGCGGCGACCTCCTCTACTTCGGACACGTCCTTGGGAGCATCCGCGGACGCGTCGCGCACCGGCGCCTTCATGCCCAGCGCCTCCGCGAGCGCGACGCGGAAGGCCCACGCGCTGTCGAAGCGCTCCTCCGGCTTCGCGGCCAGCGCGCGCAAGAGCACGGTGGACAGCGCGGGCGGCACGCTCGCGTTGAGGGCGTGCGGCGGGAACAGCGTCACGTCCGCGGAGCGCCCCAGGCCGAACGGCAGCCGGCCCGTCACCAGCAGGTAGCCCGCCACGCCCATGGCGTGCAGGTCCGCGCGCGGACCGCCACTCATCCCCGCGCACTGCTCGGGCGCCATGAACGTGGGCGAGCCCACCGTCACGCCCTGCGCGCGCTCGTCCTGCGACAGGGCCGCCTCCCGCACCGCGCCCGCGCCGAAGTCGCGCACCCGCACGCGCCGCTCGCCCTTCGCGTCGCGCGTGACGAACATCGAGTCCAGCGTGAGGTCCCCGTGCACCACGCCCCGCCCGTGCGCCGCCTCCAGCCCCGCGAGCGCCTGCTCCAGCACCTCGCCCGCCTCGGCCGGCGACAGCGGCAGGGGCATCGCGCTCAGCGACTCACCCTCCGGCGCCTCCTGGAGCACGCACGGCAGCCCCTGCGGGCCGGGGCGCACGTCCAGCACGCGCGCCACGTGGCGGTGCACGACGTTGCGCTGCGCCAGCGCCTCCGCGATGAACCGCGCGCGGACGGCGGGACGGGCCGCCAGGTGCGCGTGCAGCACCTTCACGGCGAACCGGTGCCCCGTGGGCACGTACTCCGCCAGGTACACCGACGCCACCGCCCCCACCTCCAGCCGGCGCTTCAAGAGCAGCGGCCCGTGCCGCTGACCCTCCAGCGAGTCCCCCGGCACCGGAGGCCGGGCAGCGACGGGGCACGCCTCCCCATCCCGGTGTTCGCTCACGCAGCGCTTGCAGCCCATCGCCATCCCCGCCTGTCGCCCCGGAAATGGGGCGGACCCGGCATGGACTTGCAACCCGCGCGCCTCGTGCGTGGGGCCCGCTTTCGTCCGCGCGGCGACACTCCAACACCCGCGAGTGCCAGCGAACCCCGCAAAACGAACCAGGGCGCCCTGTAGAAACGACAGGGCACCCCGGGAAGAAACGTGTGGAGTGAAACAGGAGGCGGAGTCGCCTCCAGGCCTACAGCAGGCGGGTGCGCTTCTTCGCCTTGAGGGCCTCGACGACCTTGCGGACGTCCTGGCTCCGGTCCTTGGGGACCACGAGCACGGCGTCACCGGAGTCCACCACCACCACGTCGTGCATGCCCACGACGGACAGCGTGCGCTTGTCGGACAGCACCACGCAGTTGGTGCAGTCCACCAGCACCGCGTCGCCGGAGACGACGTTGCCCTGCGCGTCCGCGGGGCGCACTTCGGGGATGGCGGCGAAGGAGCCCACGTCGGACCAGCCGAAGTCGCCGTCCAGCACCGCGATGTTCTCCGCCTTCTCCATCACGCCGTAGTCGATGGAGATGGAGGGCAGCTTGGGGAAGACGCGCTTGAGCACGGCCGGGAAGGTGCGCTTGCCCGCGGCCTTCTGGAGCGCGTCCAGGCCCTTCTGCATCTCCGGCATGTGCTTCTGGAAGGCCGCCAGCATCACGTCCGCGCGGAAGACGAAGATGCCGCCGTTCCACAGGTAGTCGCCGCCGGCCAGGTACTCCTGCGCCGTCTTGAGGTCGGGCTTCTCCTTGAACGCCTTCACGCGGCGCCCGCCGCCCTCCAGCGCGTCACCGACCTGGATGTAGCCGTAGCCCGTCTCCGGGCGCGCGGGCTTGATGCCCAGCGTGACGATGTGGCCGCCTTCCGCGATGCGCGCGGCTTCCGCGAGCGTGCGCTGGAAGCCCTTCACGTCCGCGACGTGGTGATCCGACGGCAGCACCGCGAGCACGCCCTGGGGGTCGCGCGCGGCCACCTGGAGCGCGGCGAGCGCGATGGCGGGCGCGGTGTTGCGCGCCACGGGCTCCACCAGGAGGTTGCCCTTGGGCAGCCCCTTCACCAGCTTCGCGGCCGTCTTCGCGTGCACGGGGCCGCACACGATGAAGGTGTTCTTCACCGGCGCCAGGCCCTTGAGGCGCTGGGCGGTGTCGGTGAGCAGCGGCTGCTTGGAGGCCAGCGGGAGGAACTGCTTCGGACGGGCCTGGCGGGACAGCGGCCAGAAGCGGGTGCCGGAGCCTCCGGCCATGATGACGGGATAGAGGGCCATATGCGGGTGCGAGCTCCTAGGGGCACGTCGGGCCCGGCCCGGCGCGCACGGCGGCGCACCATAGCGCTTCGCGCCAGCGGAGGAAGGGGGCTGCTCGCCGCTCAGGCTGGCAGGACCGCGATGGCCTCCACCTCGAAGAGCATCCCGTCCAGTGCCAGCCGGGGGACGGGAATCAGCGTGCAGGTCGGCTTCATGCGGCCGTTCCAGGCCGCGTCCAGTTCAGGGCCGATGATGCGCAGCTTCTCCTCCGTGTGGTCCACCACGAGCATCGTGAGCTTGGCGACGTCACCGACGCCCGCTCCCACGGACTCGAGGGCCGTCCGGATGTTCCTGAACGCCTGCCGCACCTGGAGGCGGAAGTCGGGCTCGAGCGCGCCCGTCTCATGCTCTCCCCCCTGCCCCGCCAGGAAGACCAGCCGGGTGCCGGGCGCGACCTGCGCCACGTGTGAGAAGCCATAGGGCGCCGGGTCGAACAACCCCTTCGGATTCGTCAGCACCACGGTCGGCGTCTTCGAGGAGTCTGAGCTCTGTCCCATGCCCCACCGTCTCCCATCTGGCCCGACGATGTGAAGGGGGCCCGGCCGCCTGCCCTCCGAGGGATGGGGCGCGACAATGTGGGCAGAGTTTTGACCCGCCCCCGAAAAGCCAGTCTCATGCCCCGGCGTTGAGCCTCAAGCCCACATCCACCGGATGGACGCTGGCCTTCACCGTGCTGCTGGCGGTGGGGTTGTCCCTGGCGCCATTGCCGGAGAAGTACCGCCCCCTCCCCAGCCTCCGTCAGGAAGGTTCGCTCGGGCCCAAGCTGGCGGCGATCGCGCTGCCCGCGTCCCTGCGCGGCGTGAAGGCCCCGCGCCCGCCCTCGGACACGATGGTCCCGGACGCCCCGCCCGCCGCGGTCGCGGAGGCGGACACCGCCGCCAACGACACGGATCCGCGGGCGGGCCCGCAGGTGGGGGAAGCCCCGGCCGTGCCCGGCATCGGCCTGGAGGAGCTGAGCGCCCCCACGCTGGCGACCGCGCGGGAGCTGGAGGCGCTGCGCGAGCGGATGGGCGCGAAGCACGTGGACATCGAGCTCAACTGCCGCAAGACGCGCGCGGACGGGACCTGTGAAGAGGACGGCCTGGCGCCGTTCATGAAGGCGCTGGGAGACCTGCGCGCGGACGCGCGGCGCACGCCGGTGCGGGTGGTGCACCTGGGCGATTCGCTGATCGCCTCCGACTACATCACGGACGTGGTGCGCGACCGGCTCCAGGAGCGCTTCGGTTCGGGCGGCCCGGGCTTCCTCTACATCCACCGGCTGGCGAGCGCCGGCCGCGCCACGCGCGCGGGCACCGCGAGCACGGACGGCTGGAAGATGGAGCGGCTGGTGGACACGCACTGGCCCAGGGACCGCGTGGGCTGGACGGGCGTGGCCTTCTCCACGAGCGGCCCCGCGCAGGCCACCCGCTACTCGGTGGAGGGCGCGCGCGAGGCGGAGCTGTTCTTCCTGGCCCAGCCCGCCAACGGCGCCGTGCAGGTGGCGGTGGACGGAAAGAACACGCAGCGCATCCAGACGCGCGCGTTCGGGCCCAGGGCGGAGGCCGCCTTCGCGCGGCTCCGGATTCCCGAGGGCGCGAAGACGCTGACGCTCACCGCCAGCGGCAAGACGGAGCTGCACGGCGTGTCGGTGGAGTCGGGCACGCCGGGCGTCGTCTACGACACGGTGGGCCTGCTGGGCGGCATGGCGGAGGTGTACCTGCGCGCGCAGCCCCAGGCGTTCCGCGCGCAGCTCAAGCACCGCAAGCCGTCGCTGGTGGTGCTGATGGTGGGCGGCAACGAGGCGTTCTTCCTCTCCCGCGAGCGCACCACGCTGGACGAGGTCCGCACGCAGATGAAGGAGCTGGTGTCGCGCGTGCGCTCGGCGGTGCCGGACGCGGCGTGCCTGGTGATGTCGCCCATCGACGCGGGCGTGCGCACGCTGAGCGGCGAGCTGATCACCCGCCGGCACTCGGCGGAGGTGGCGGAGGTGTTCCGCGAGGAGGCGCGCGCGGGAGGCTGCGCCTTCTACGACACGCTGGCGGCGATGGGCGGCGAGGGCTCCGCGCTCAAGTGGCTGGAGTCCGGCCTGATGCTGGAGGACCTGGTGCACCCGCGCGTGCGCGGCTCCAACCTGCTGGGCCACCTGTTCGACCTGGCGCTGCAGCGGGCCTTCGCGCGCACGCATCCGCCGCGCGTGCCCGGCACGGACATGACCGGCCTGCGGGACGCGACCCCGGCGCTGCGCCGCACGTTCGAGTCGCTGGCCCGCCGCGAGTCCGGCGCGAAGCTGCGCGTGGGCATCGCGCAACTGGGCGCGTCGCACACGGCGGCGCACTACTTCTCCGACAAGGTCCGCGACGCGCTGACGAAGCGCTTCGGTGACGCGGGCCGGGGCTTCATCGCGGCGGGCAAGCCGTCGTCCCGGCTGGAGGCGGCGCGCGTGACGCGCACGCTGGACGGCGCGTGGACGGTGGAGGACGCGAAGAGCACGCCCGGAGGCGCCTCCGGAAGCATCTGGGGGCTCACCGGCATCCGCGCGGTGGGCGCGCCCGGCGCGAGCCTGGGCATCTCCTTCTGTGAAGGCTGCGCGGAGGACAAGAACCGCCAGGGCCGGCTGGACCTGTACGCGCTGGACGCGCCGGGGGCCGCGGCGCCTGAAATCACGGTGGACGGCGAGGAGCTTCCGCCGGAGGCGCCGCCGCCGGAGCCGCTGACGCAGCCCACGGTGCGCATCCGCTCGTTCCCGGTGACGGGGGTGGCGCACTCGGTCCAGGTGAAGGTGCCGGAGGGGGGCGGGAGCGCGACGGTGCTGGGCGCGTCACTGGAATACGACACGCCGGGGCTGGTGTACGACGCGCTGGGGTTGCCCGGGGCCACGGCGTTCACGGCGCGGGACATGGATGCGCCGGCGATGGACGCGCAGTTGACCGCGCGCCGTCCGGACCTGCTGGTGTTCTGGTACGGCACCAACGAGGCGGAGCTGCCGGGGCTGGACGCGAACGGGCTGCGCCAGGACTACGCGGCGTTGATTACGCGGATGCGCAAGGCGACGGGGGCGGAGTGCCTGCTCATCGGGCCCACGGACCGGCTCCAGCAGGACGCGAACGGCCGGTGGGATGAGGCGCCGTCGCTCGCGAAGGTGCTGAACACGCTGCCGCTGGTGGCGAAGGACGCCGGGTGTGCGTACTGGTCCGCGCGCGCGGCGATGGGCGGTGAGCGCTCCATGCAGCGCTGGCAGCGCCAGCCGGAGCCGCTGGGCCACGCGGACGGGGTGCACCTGACGCCGCAGGGGTACGCGGTGCTGGCGAACGCGTTCGTGAAGGACCTGATGGCGGCGTACGAGTCCACGAAGAAGGGCGGCGAGCCGACGGCCTCCGCCGCGGGAGCGCCCTGAGCCGTGCTGTCCCACAGCCTCCAGTACGTCGTCTTCGTCATCGCGGTGTTCGCGCTCTACTGGGCGGTGCACCGGCATTACTGGCCGCGGATGCTGTTGCTGCTGGCGGCCAGCCTGCTGGTCTACGTGTCGTTCCTCCAGGTGCCGCTGACGGCGTTCGTGGGCGGGATGCCACCTGGCGAGCTGGTCGTGAAGCTGGTGCCGCTGTTCATCTTCATCGCGGGCGTGACGGTGGACCACCTGCTGGTGAAGGGGATGGGGGCCACGGAGCGGCCGGGGCTGCGCAAGGCGCTGGTGGTGCTGTCCATCGTCTCCAACCTGGGGCTGCTGGCGGGCTTCAAGTACCTGGAGCTGCTGCGCAGGACGGTGGCGTCGCTGTTGGGTCCGTGGGGCGTGGAGGTGCGGCCGGAGCCGTTCCATCTCCTGTTGCCGGTGGGCCTGTCGTTCTTCGTGTTCCAGTCCATCAGCTACACGGTGGACGTGTACAAGGGGAAGGCGAGCTCCGAGCACTCGTTCGTGGAGCACCTGCTCTACATGTTGTTCTTCCCGCGCGTGTTGAGCGGTCCGATTGTCCGCGCGTCGGAGCTGATGGCGCACTTCCGGGAGGTGCCCACGCTGTCGTCGGACGACGGGAACAAGGCGTTGTTCCGCATCGCCGTGGGGCTGGTGAAGAAGCTGGTCATCGCGGACGTGCTGGGCAGCGGCATCGTGGATCCGGTGTTCGGCAGTCCGCACGCGTACTCGTCGGCGGAGTGCGCGGTGGCGGCGGTCGCGTACACGTTGGAGCTGTACTACGACTTCTCGGGGTACTCGGACATCGCGATCGGGGTGGCGTCGCTGTTCGGGTTCAAGTTCCCGGAGAACTTCGCGCGGCCGTACCTGGCGAAGAACCTGTTCGAGTTCTGGAACCGCTGGCACATGAGCCTGTCGTCATGGCTGCGGGACTACCTGTACATCCCGCTGGGCGGCAACCGGCGGTCGAAGCCGAGGGTGTGCTTCAACCTGATGATGGTGATGGTGCTGGGAGGCCTGTGGCACGGGGCGGACTGGCGCTTCGCGGTCTGGGGCGCGGTGCACGGCGTGGCGTTGTGCGGGGTGCGGTGCTGGTGGTGGTTCAAGGGCAAGCAGCAGGAGCCGGGCCCGGTGCGCGTGGCGGTCGGGATGTTGGCCACGTTCACGCTGGTGGTGTTGACGCGAGTGGTGTTCCGGGCGCCGGACATGGCGCACGCGGGTGAGTTCTACGCGCGGATGCTGGCGGGAATCCCGGGCCTGGCGAACGTGGGCCCGCTGGTGTGGAGCATGCTGGCCATCGCCGTGATTGCGCACACGCTGCCCATGAAGCTCTACGACACGGCGGCGCTCGTCTTCCTCAAGCTGCCCGCGCCCGCGAGAGCGGTGGTGCTGGTGCTCCTGGGCCTGGGCATCCGCCAACTGTCCACGCTGGAGACCCGGCCGTACGTGTACCTGCAGTTCTGAGGACGCACCGTTCGCTCAGGGCACGTACGGATACCGCGCCAACACCTTTCCCTCGGGTGAGACGGCGTACAGCTCGAATTCGTCGAACGCGAGCACGGTGCCGGGTGCCCATCCGCACCTGTCAGGTCGAGGGTTGATGCGGACGAAGTACATCCCCCGTTCCTCACCCACGATGACCTCCATTCCCTTCGCCGAGAAGGCGCAACTCCTGGCGTACTCCTTGGGATAGCGGGAGAGCCTCCGCTGCAATGCTGCGTGCGCGGCCAGGACCGCGGGCCCGTCCAGGGTCGCCAGGGGCTGAAGGTCGTCAGGCCACTGGATGCCTTCCGCGACAATGGGCGCGCGCACTCCCGCATCCGAGCCTGCGGAGGCAGCGGGAAACGCGGGGTTCTTCACGATGGAATGCGCTGACCGGGCCGGCTCCGTTCCTCCGTCCTGGAGAAGCGACACGAGGAGAAGCAGGGCGTGGGGTCTCAGCATGGGTGTCTCCTCGAGTGGAGCCGTGAACCTTCTACCACTCCAACGCGGGGATGCATTCCGGAGGACCTCCACGAGGGCTGAGAGGGCCAGGAGGCGTCCCGGGCTGGCAGGTCGATACCCGTTCCCAGTCCCTGCGTTGCTCATGCCACCGGTACATCCAGCCGGCCTGATTCCACTTGTAGAAGCGGGGTGAGTCCCGATGCCCTGTGGCAAGCCATCCCCAGGCCGGAACCAACTCACCACGCGAGTCCCTGATCAGCTTCCCGCTGGGGGTCGCGCCATAGGTCACGACCACCCATCCGCCCTGCTCCATCCTCATCGCGGGAAAGACCTTCAGGTCGCGGCTGCTGACAGGGGTTCCGCAGGGATGGTTGTGAGCGAACCCGAAGATGGGCACATCGGATCCGAACTCCTCGTCATCCACGCCGCCATAGGCAGGCCGGCAACCGGAATCCTCTCCCACGAAGCTCCGGATGGGCCAGGAGACACGCCAGTCTTGCGGCGTCTTGTAGATGGAGACGCAGTATTCGACGGCATCCCGGCGCTAACGCCCCGTGTTCGAGTCGCAGGCATCCGCCAGTTGTCCACGCTGGAGACCCGGCCGTACGTGTACCTGCAGTTCTGAGGACGTTGCCATCCTCGACGGAGCCGGGATGGCAACTTGTAAGCCGCAGTTACAAGTTCGCTTCAGTTCACCTGGAGGGTGAACAGGGTCACCCGGTTGTCGGCGGTCAGGCCCACGCGGTACCGCCACGTCGCGGTGCCGAACTGCACCAGGTACGTGTAGATGCGGTCGTCGCCCTTCGTCTCCCGCTTCGCCAGCACCAGCGGCCCCGCGGGTCCGAGCGTCTGCAACAGGGACTGGAAGACCGGCCCGGCCTCCTCGAAGTACCGGTCCGGCACGTAGGCGAACATCGACGGCTCCCAGGCTCCCTGCCGCGTCTTCTCCAACAGCTCCGTGAGAAACGCCGTGACCTCCGGCTCCGTGTCCGGAATGGGCTTGAGCGGCGGCACCGCGAGCGCCGGATTCACGATGGCCGCGATGCCCTCCACGAACAGCATCGGGTTCGACCGGTCCATGTTCGCCAGCACCACGATGGACAGCCCGTCCCCCAGGAAGCGGGCGTAGGCCGTCCGGAAACCCTGCCACGCTCCCGTGTGCTGGTGCAGCGGCTGGCCGTTGCGCTCCAGCACCTCCCACCCGAAGCCGTACGGCCAGGGAGCGCCGCTGTTCAACTTCGCCGGTGACAACATCTCCTTCCAACTGCCCCGCGACAGGACGTCCCGCTTCTCCACCGCCTCCTCCCAGGCCAGCATGTCCTTCAGCGAGAAGTAGAGCGCGCCATCCCCCGTCGTGTTCAACGACTGCGACACCCAGCGCTGGTTCCTCACCACGCCACCCACCAGTTGGTAACCCGCCGCGCGGTTCGGGATGACGTCCGCCTCGCTGATGCCGCGCGCCGTCTTCATGCCCGCGGGCTTGAAGACCTGGCGCCCCAGGACCTCCTGGTACGTCATGCCCGCGACGCGGTTCACCAGGATGCCCAGCAGCACGTAGCCGGAGTTGCTGTAGCTCCACCGCAGCCCCGCCGGGAACTGCAACGGCAGTGAGTAGATGAACTCCGCGAACTCCTGCTCCGTGTAGTCCTTGCGCTCGTCGAGCAGCCCCTCCAGGTCCTTGATGCCAGACGTGTGCGTCAGCAGGTGGCGCACCGTGATGGGCTTCCACGTCGCGGGCGCGTCCGGAAAGTACTTCGTCACGCTGTCGGACAACGACACGCGCCCCGCCTCCACCTGGAGCATCACCGCCGTCGCGGTGAACATCTTCCCCAACGAACCCGACTGGAAGAGCGTGTCCGTCTCCACCGGGACCTGGTGCTCCAGGTTCGCGAACCCATATCCCTTCGCCAGCACCACCCGTCCGTGACTCACCACCCCCACGGCGAGCCCCGGCACGCCCAGCCGCTTCTGCTCCGCGCGCACGAACGCGTCGATGCGCTCGCGGAGCGACTCACGTCCACGGAGCGGGTCCTGGGCCTGGGCGGGACGGGCCACCAGCAGGCCCATCAGGAAGACCACCGTCAACGCGAGCGACTTCAGGGAAGGGCGCATGGGTTTCCAGTCGGGGTTCCCCTTCAGGAGTCCGCGTCCACGCGAACGATGCACGCTCCGCGATATGAACAGCTCGCCATGAGCCGTGCGCCATCCAGGGGCCCTCCCCCGCCTCCGTTCCGCTTCCGCCGGCGCCTGCTGGCGGTGATGCTGCTCGCGGGCCTCATCCCCCTGGCGCTGCTGGGCGCCCTCGCCCAGGGCGTGCTGGAGCGCGTGCTCTCCATCTCCATCGCGCCCGTGGAGGCCGTGCTCGACGACGTCTCCGACGAGCTGAGCCGCCGGGGGCTGCCGCCGGACGCGCTCGACGAGGCCCGGTTGAACCTGGCGCAGGCGGAGCTGGCGCGGCGGGCCCTGGTGCGCCGCGTGCCCGTGTTCATCGCCGCGGTGGGCGCGTTCGCCGCCGTCGTGCTGGCCGTGTCCGCCGTGCTCCTGGGCCGCGTCCTCACGCGCCCCATGGCCACGCTGTTGGACGGCATGCGGGCCTACTCGCGCGGAGACCTGTCCGTCCGCCTGCCCGTGCCCGAGCCCGCTCGCGACGAGCTCCAGTTCCTCCTGGGCCAGTTCAACCGCATGGGCCAGGAGCTGCTGGACCAGCGCGAACACCTCAAGGCCGCCGAGCAGATCGCCGCGTGGCAGGACGTGGCCCGGGCGCTCGCCCACGAGCTGAAGAACCCCCTGACCGCAATGAGGTTGTCGCTCGCGCGTCTGTCCCCTCGGGATGCCGACACCCCGCCAGACCCGACGCGCCTCGCCGAAGCCGTGGCGCTCCTCCAGGAGGAGGTGGACCTGCTCATGCGCATGACCCAGAGCTTCTCCACCTTCGCGCGCCTGCCCGCCCCCCGCTTCCAGGACGTCGCGCTGCGTCCGCTGCTCTCGGAGGTGTGCGCGCTGTACGCGGGCACGTCGCCGGTGCCCGTGGTGCTGGACCCCGGCCAGGAGGTGTCCCTGCGCGCGGACCCGGACGGACTGCGCCGCCTCTTCGGCAACCTGGTGAAGAACGCCACCGAGGCCTCTCCACCAGACGCCCCACCCGTCCACGTCGCGCTGCACGAAGCGGCGGACGGCCGGGTGCACGTCACCGTGAGCGACGGCGGCAGCGGCGTCCCGGGCGTGCTGGAGGGCCCTGCCCTCACCCGGGGCCTGTTCAGCACCAAGCCCGGCGGCAGCGGGCTGGGTCTGCCCATCGCGCAGAAGATCGCCCACGAGCACGGCGGCACCTTGAGATTGGAGCCGGGCGCCCAGGGTGGCACCCGGGCCCAGGTGGTGCTGCCCTCCGACGCTTCCCAGGTGACCGCATGAAGACCGGCGCCCGCATCCTCATCGTCGACGACGACCCCGGCGTCATCCGGGCCGTGCGAGGGCTGCTGCAGGACGGAGGCTTCTCCACCGTGGAGGCCCGCTCCACGGCGGAGGCCTCACGCCTGCTCGAAGCCCCGGACGCGACGCCCGCGCTGATGCTGTTGGACCTGCGCATGCCCGGTGAGACGGGGCTGGAGCTGCTGGCGCGCCTGCCCAAGCCACTGCCCGTCCCGGTGGTGGTCCTGTCCGGCGAGGCGTCCCCTTCCGAAGCCGTGCAGGCCCTGAAGCTGGGGGCCACGGACTTCGTGGAGAAGCCTCCGTCCCCCGAGCGCCTCCTCACGGCGCTGCACAACGCGCTGGCCCTGGGCGCGCTGCGCGAGGAGCGCGAGCGGCTGCTGGACGCGCTGGCCCAGCCAGGGAACCTGGTGGGCGAGAGCCCGGCCATGGAGTCCCTGCGCCAGCTCATCGCGCGCGTGGGCCCCAGCGACACGGCGGTGCTGATCACCGGCGAGACAGGCACCGGCAAGGAGCGCGTGGCGCAGGCGCTGCACAAGGCCTCCGGGCGCAAGGGCCGGCTGGTGGCGGTGAACTGCGCGGCCATCCCCTCCACGCTGCTGGAGAGCGAGCTGTTCGGCCACGAGCGAGGCGCCTTCTCCGGCGCGGTGGCGCGGCGCGCGGGCCGCTTCGAACAGGCGCAGGGCGGCACGCTGTTCCTGGACGAACTGGGGGACATGCCGCTGGAGCTCCAGGCCAAGCTGCTGCGCGTGCTGGAGACACGTCAGGTGGAGCGGCTGGGCGGCACGCTGCCGGTGCCGGTGGACGTGCGCATCCTCGCGGCCACGCACCAGGACCTGGGCCGCGCCGTGAAGGAAGGCCGCTTCCGGCAGGACCTCTTCTTCCGGCTCAACGTGTTGCCGCTGCACCTGCCGCCGCTGCGCGAACGCCCCGAGGACCTGCTGCCCCTCGCGCGAGTCTTCGCCGCGGAGCTCGCGGGCCCCAGGACGCCGCTCGTGCTCGCGCCGGGAGCGGAGGCCGCGCTGCGCGCCTACCCGTGGCCCGGCAACGTGCGCGAGCTGCGCAACGTCATCGAACGGCTGAACCTGCTCCGGGGCGACGGTCCGCTGGAGCTGGGACCGGACGCGGTGGCGGCTCCCACGGGCACCGCGCCCATGCCGCGCAGGGCGCTGGGGGACAAGAGCTACCGCGAGCACGTGGAGGACTTCGAGCGGGACCTCATCCGCGCCGCGCTCCGCGAAGGTGAAAGCATCGCCGGGGCCGCGCGCCTCCTCCAGGTGGACCGGGGCAACCTCTACCGGCGCATCAAGGCCCTGGGTCTGCCCGTCTCCTCGTGAGCCGCGCGATGTCACGGCCACAACCGCCCGACACATCCGGATGTGTCCATGACATCCGCCCGTCCGCTCGCCCTCCGTCGTTCCGGGCACTTGCCGTGAGGCCCCACCTGGAACGGAGCATGCTCCTGCCGCCCTCCATGAACCGTCTCGCACTGGCGCTCTGCTTCATCTCGCTCACGGCCATGGGCCAAACCCCACCGGATGCCGGTGGCTCCTCCGCACCTTCGGACCGCAACGCGGCCGGCACCTCCACCGCCGACGACACGCTCCGCCACGCTCAAGAGGGCAACCCTTCCGGCACTTCATCCGAGGGCAACGTCACCGCGCAGGACTCCAGCGACTCGACGTGCCCGGAGGGCTTCACCGAGGACGATGGCGACCTCTCGGACTCCACGGTCCTGGGGGCCCTGCAGGTGGAGGTCGATGGCCGGGGACTCACGCCCACGGGGCTGGAGTTTCGCGGGCTCCAGCGGCTCACGGATACGCAGGTCCGCAAGCTCGTCGGCGCGCCTCCCACGGAGGAGACCTCGCGTCCCCTGACGGCCACGCAGGTGCAGTCCCTGCTGCACCGCCTGGCACGCACCGGCCTCTTCGCGCGCGTGGAGCCCCGCGTTCGCGTCAGCGACCCCGGTCCGGCCCTGCTCGAGGTGACGTTGCAGGAGAACCCCACGCTCACGTCGGTGGAGTTCGAAGGCCTTCAGGACCTCCGGCCCGACGAGCTGTGGGATGCGCTGTTCGAGCGGTCCTCCCCTCCCCTCGACGAGGACGACGCGGAGGACGAGGTCACCACGCTGCGCGTCCACAAGCGCCACGGGAGGGTGAAGGTCGTCAGCCCCTGCCCCGCGCCGCGCCCGCCCCGCACGTGGCTGGCGCGGAGGGAGGGCGGTGCGTTCCGTCCCGGCATCATGCTGGGGGGCCTGGACGCCGCGCTCGACCGGCTCCTCAAGACCCTCCGCGAGGACGACGGCTACCTGCTCGCGACGGTGTCCGCCACGCTGTCCCCCGCGGGCCGGCTGGTCGTGACGGTGGACGAAGGCCGGTTGGAGTCCGTGGAGGTGCGCGGCGTGGACGAGCCGATGGCCTCGCGCGTGCGGGAGGCCCTGGGCCTGGAGCCCGGCGACGTCTTCCTCCGGAGTGACGCCCGCCGCGCCATGGAGCGCATGGAGTCGCGGCTGCCCTTCCTGCGCGCGGTGGACAGCGAGGACCTCCAGGACGACCGCACGCGCGTGCGCATCGTCGAGGAGCGCGAGGCCGACGGCACGCGGCACTACAGCACCAAGGAGGAGCCCCGCCGCGGGTCGCGGCGCCACGAGCGCGTGGAGTTCGAGCTGGGCTGGAGCCGGATGTTCCACGGAGGCTCCGGCGCAGGGAGCGACGGCCTCTCGCTGGAGGGGAAGCGGCTGATCGTGCACGTGCGCCCGCGTCCTCCGGACCTGGACGTGGACCTGCTGCCGGTGCACACGCAGGTGACGGGCTTCGCCCCGGGGCTGTCCGCGAGCCTCCGCATCTTCGACCCGCGGGACCGCGTGCACACGACGCTGGAGGGCGCGTTCTTCATCCCGCTGCGGCTGGGCGGACAGCGCATCCCGGACGACCCGGAAGGCACGCGCAGCCAGCGCCGCGTGAACCTGCTGGGCGGCGCCAAGGTGCAACTGCCCGGGCTGGGCCTCGAGGAGCTCGGCGCGCAGGTGCACGACTTCATCGACACGCTGGACCGCTGGCGGCTGGGGGACTTCGACTCGTACTTCTACTCGTTCCTCATCAACCGGCCGGACCGGGACTACTTCCGCCGTCAGGGCTTCACGGCCTTCGCCACCTGGCGCTGGGCGGAGTCGTGGCTCGCGGGCGTGGAGGTGCGCGGTGACACGATGAGCTCGCTCCAGTCCTTCACGCCGCCGCTCAGCCTCTTCCGGAGCGACGACCCGCCGTTCCCGAACGCGCCGGTGGACGAGGGGCGCTTCCGCTCCGCGGTGGTGCGGCTGGAGTACAGCGGCGCCGCGGAGCGTGGCACGCGCGTGGGCTCCCTCTTCCGCACGCCAGAGACGTCCCTCTTCGAGCGCCACAAGAGCTGGAAGCGCGAGCCCGCGCTGCGCGGCTTCGTGACGCTGGAGGTGGGTGAAGGCCCGGGCGCGGGCGGCGCGGACGCGCGCTTCTGGAAGCTGGTGGGCGACGTCGCCATGGACGTGCCCATGAACTGGCACACGGGGCTGAGCCTGCGCCTGCGGGCCGCGACGGGGCACGACCTGCCGCTCCAGAAGCAGGAAGCGCTGGGAGGCTGGACCGCGCTGCGAGGCTTCGGCTTCAAGGAGTTCCGGGGCGGAGACAGCTCGGTGCTCGCGAGCGCCGAATACCGCTGGCACGGCCTGGGCATCTTCGCGGACCTGGGGTCGGTGCATGCCGCGAGCGCGTGGTCGGATCCGCGGCTGGGCCTGGGCGGAAGCCTCCACCTCGGTGACGCCGTGCGCTTCGAGGCCGCATGGCGCATCGACGAGAAGGCCCAGCTCACCCCCGAGGCGCGCCTGCTGTTCAACCGGACCTTCTGAGCCATGGGAAGGCACGCCACAAAGCGCGGGCAAGGCGCGGCGCTCGCCGTCGCGGCGGGCCTGCTCGCGTCCGGCGCGCGCGCGGAAGAGGCGTCCGCGGCCTGCACCGCGACGCTCTCCGGGAAGCGCGTGATGGTCCGGCCGGAGGCACGCGCCTTCATCTCCCCGGAGCTGGACCGGCTGGTGCGGCTGGGCCTCGCGGGAAAGCTGGAGGTGGAGCTGACGCTCTGGCGGCGCCGCGCCTTCTGGTTCGACGCGCACCTGGACAGCGCGCGAGTCACCCAGGTGCTCGCCTTCACCCGCGACGGCTACGTGCTGGACGGGCGTGAGCTGACGGGAGGCGTGGGCACGCTGGAGCTGGAGCGCGTGGCCTGGACGCTGGACGCGAGGCCCGGAGCGGACGAGCACTTCGTGGTGCAGGTGGAGGTGCGGCTCCAGGTCGTGACCGCCGCGAGCCTGGGCCGCATGGCGCGCTGGCTCACGCAAGGCGAGGCCTCGTCCTCCGGCACGCCCGTCCTGGGGAGCCTGCTGCGCTCCGTGGCGGAGGACCTGGCGCGACAGGCCACCGGCCGCTGCGACGTGAGCCGGCCGCCCTGACGCGGCCCTCAGCCCCGCCGCGCCACCAGCGCCACCAGCGCCACCAGCGCGATGCGCTCCACGCCCGCGTACGGCGCCTTCTCCAGCTCCTCGCCGAACACGTCCGGGTCCAGCTCCTCGTAGCGGACCTCCGCGAGCGGCGCTCCCCGCCACACCGGCTCCAGCGCGGTGCGCAGCAGGTCCTCGCCGTCCACCACCGGCGCGCCCGTGTAGAGCACCAGCGTCCCGCCCGGCTCCAGGCGCTCCACGCCCTCACGCACGATGCGCACCGACAGCTCCGTGCCGTGCGTGCCGCCACCGTCCCGGTACGTGCGCTTGTCCGTGTCCGCCAGGTACGGCGGGTTCGCCATGATCAGGTCGAACCGGCCGGACACGTCCCGCAGCAGGTCCGACTGCACCGCCTGGACCGCGCGCGCGTCGTTCAGCCTCGCGTTCACCCGCGAGTACTCCAGCGCCAACGGGTTCAGGTCCGCGAGCACCACCTGCGCGCTCCTCGCCGCCACCGACAGGCCACCGGCTCCGGAGCCACACCCCAGGTCCACCACGCGCCGGAAGCTGCCCGGCACCCGCTGGAGCAACGCGCAGAACCGGTAGGTGTCCGGCCCGAAGAACACCGCGTCCTGCTGCGACGTGGGCCACGCGGAGTGGACATACAGGCCCGCGCCCAGGCTGGAGAACCGGACCCGGCTGCGGTGCGTCCCGTCCTCGCAGTCCACCAGCGCGCCCGCCTCATCCAGCAGCGCCACCATCCGCGGCTCCAGCACGCCCGGCCCGAAGGGACGGCTCCACCCGAACACGTCCCGAACCGAATGGGCCACCTTCGCCCCCGGCCGCGCGTTCACCCGCCGGTGCGTCTCCGGAGTCACCGTCGTGAAGGCATACCCCCTGGCGCGCAGGGCTTCTCCCAGCGCCACCAGCGCGGCCTCCCTCACCTCCATGGCCCCGCCCCCATCGCCACCGTCCACGTACGCGCCCTTTCGAAGGCTTCCCCCTCAACGTGGGAACGGCCCTCCGGAGCGACAAGGCGCTCTCCGCGGGGGCCGCCCGCCAGCACGGCCTCGTGGCTCAGCGGCCAGCAGGCGGGGGAGCGTCCAGCAGGTCGTGGATGCCCGGCACCTCCGCCACGAACTGCAGGAAGTTGCGCAGGATGCGCCCCGTGGCGCCCCAGATGACGTGCTCGCCGTGCGTGTAGAAGTGCACGTCGTGCTCCATCCCCTCCCACGTGTGCCGCTCCACCCGGAGGATGGCGGGGTCCAGCAGGCGCGCCAGCGGCACCTCCAGCACCAGGTCCACCTCCACCGGGTTGGGCACGTACCGCCCGTCCCCCGGGACGACGCCCACGTAGGGGCGGATGCGGTACGCGGACGTGGTGGGCGTCTCGTCCAGCAGGCCCAGCACGCGCACGTGGGTGCGCGCGATGCCCAGCTCCTCCTCCGTCTCGCGCAGCGCGGTCTCCACCGGGGTGACGTCCCGGGCCTCCTGGCCTCCGCCCGGGAACGCGTACTGCCCCGCGTGCGTGCGCAGGGTGGCGGGCCTCCGGGTGAAGACCACGTGGGGCACGCCGTCCCGCTCGAAGAGGGGCACCAGCACCGCGGCCTCTCGCAGCGCCCGGCCCTTCCACTCGAACGTCCGCGCCGGCCTCGCCGTCAGCCGCGTCTCCAGCGCATCGAACAGGGCCTGCACGCGCACGACCTCCCCCTTCCTCAGTCCGTGATCTGCTTCTCCACCGGAGGCTTCGTCGGAGCCTCGGGCGTCGCCAGGTTCTCCACGCCGGACATCGGCTTGAGGACGTTCGCCTGCAACAGCCCCAGCAGCAGCAGCCCCAGCGCGATGCGGTACACCACGAACACCAAGGTGGTGCGCCGCTTCAGGAAGCTCAACAGCCACGCGATGGCCGCCATGCCCGACAGGAAGGCCACCAGCGTCCCCACCACCAGTGCCACCGTCGACGGACGCTGCGTGGCCTCCAGCAGGTGCTTCAACTCGAAGATGCCCGCCAGCGTCGTCGCCGGAATGGACAGCAGGAACGAGTAGCGCGCCGCGTCCTCGCGCTTGAGCCCCAGCGACAGGCCGCCCGTGAGCGTCGTGCCGGACCGGGACGACCCCGGCACCAGCGCCAGCGCCTGCCACAGGCCGATGAGGATGCCGTCCTTCCACGTCATGTCCGCCACGGTGCGCTGGTGCGACGCGCGCTTCTCCACGACGAACAGCACGATGGCCAGCACGATGAGGCTGCCCGCGATGACGTAGAGCGAACGGAACTGCGTCTCGATGAGCTTCTTGAACGCCAGCCCGCAGATGCCGATGGGCAGCGTGCCCACGCCCACGAACCACGCGAGCCGCGCCTCCAGCGTGCCGAACGGGTCCCGCTTCACCAGCCCCACGACGAACGCCTTCACCAGCGCGACGATGTCCTTGCGGAAGTAGATGAGCACCGCGGCCACCGTGCCCAACTGGATGATGGCCGAGTACGCCGCGCCCGGATCCGGCCAGCCGAACAGCTCCGGCGTGATGCGCAGGTGCGCGGTGGAGCTGATGGGCAGGAACTCCGTGAGACCCTGGACCAGACCCAGGACGATGGCTTCGAGCAGGCTCATAGGGGGCGTGGCCGCCAGGGATATGCCCTGCCCCCCTGCCCCGCAAGCGCGAAGGTTCCCCACACCGGGGTCCGGGTCCGCCATTCGACCGTCCACGCGGGGAAGCCGGGTAGGCTTGGCCCCCGCCATGCCCCCCGTCCCCCTGTGTCCCTGCTCCTCCGGCCAGCGCTACAAGCAGTGCTGCGCCCCCTTCCACAAAGGCGAGGCGGAAGCCCCGGACGCCGAGCGCCTCATGCGCAGCCGCTACAGCGCCTTCGCGCAGCGCGACGCCGCCTACCTCTGGAAGACGCTCCACCCTGAACACCCGATGAGGGCCCGTCCGGAAGCGGACGTCGTGCGCGAGCTGCGCGCCTTCGCCCAGGCCCACCAGTACCCGGGGCTGGTCGTCATGGGTCACCAGCCGCCGGACGACTCGGGGCTCGCCCGCGTCCTCTTCTTCGCCAGGGTGTTCGAGAAGGGAAGGGACCAGTCCTTCGTGGAGCGCTCGGACTTCCGCCACGACGGCACCGGCTGGCGCTACCTGGACGGCGTCCTCAAGCTGCCGCGCGAGCTGAAGGTCCCGCCGGAGTCCCTCACGCTCGAGACCTTCCCCACGGACTGAAAGGGCGCCGCCGCGAAAATCCCCGTCAGGATTTTCGCGGCGTTTGCGTCCCTGGAGGTGCTGCCCGGCCGGAGAGGCCCTACACGCTCTGGTAAGGCTCCACCACCATGGGGCTCGCGGTTCGAATCCGCTCCTGGCCTGAAACGCCACCCAATCGTGGCTTCTCCACTCGGGCAGCACCCTTTCCTCCTCACGTCACCCTCGGGACCGCGCGTCCCGGTCGAGCGACGAGAGGTCCCGGTCATCCCCGTCGCCGCCCGGCGCGCCATCCGCGCCCAGTGACACGATGGCCGGCACGCCCTTGTCCAGCGTGTACACGTAGTCATTGCCCCACGGGTCGCGCGGCAGCTCCGGGAGGATGTTCTCCTCCACCAGCGCGCGCAGCCCCGTGGAGGTGTCCGGCAGCCGGCCCTTCTTCATCGCGTACAACTGGAGGCCCTGCCCCAGCGAGCCGAAGTCCAGCCCCACGCGCTGCTGCTTCGCCTGGCCGAACTGCCCCATCACCGACACGCCCACGGCGGCCGCGATGAGGCCCAGGATGGTGATGACAACCATGATTTCAATCAGCGTCATGCCGCGCTGACGTCGCTGCTTCTTGTCCATGTCTGTCTCTCTGGCACGCGGACCGGCACGGGCCGCTGTCAGCGTGTCCCTCACGGAAGGCCCCTCTGCCTTCCGGGATGACTGCCATTGCAACCCATGGGCCCACGTCACTCCGCCCCAGGGCCGTGCGGCAGCGGCCCGCTCAGGCGTCCTCCGGCGCGTGCGACACCACCCAGAGCGGCGTGTCTCCACACTGCACCAGCAGCTCATCCCCCTGCCGGGCCAGCAGCGTGCCCGGCCGCGCGTGGGGGTCCTCGCCCCGCCACGCCCGCGTGCGCTGCACCCGGACCCAGCGGCCCTGGAGCACCGCCCTCGCCTCGCCCCGCCCCTCGCGCCAACAGGCGAAGCGGCACGCGCGCACCTTCAAGTGCACGGCGCGCGCGCTGTCGCGCCAGTCGATGTCCCGGTACGCCGGCTCGAAGAAGGGCGCGAAGGTGGCGTCCGCCTCCGCCTGGAGCTCGCCCGCCTCTCCCCGCGCCACGCCCTCCACCACCCCGGGCAACAGCCCGCGCGCCGAAAGCAGCAGCTTCTCGAAGAGGACCTCCTCCGTGTCCTCGTCCACCACGGGGAACGTCCCCCGCGCGAGCACGGGGCCGGTGTCGAAGCTCGCGTCCATGCGGTGGAAGGTGAGCCCCAGCTCGCGGGCGTCCTCGCGCAGCGCCCACCCCAGCGGACAGGGCCCCCGGTAGCGCGGCAGGAGGGACGGGTGCACGTTCACCGCCCCCAGCCTCGGCAGCGCCAGCGCCTCCGGCGACAGCTTCCACGGGAAGAAGAAGCACAGGAGGAGGTCCGGCTTCAGGCCCGCCAGCCGGGGCGTCAGGTGCGCCCGCTCGCTCACCCACAGCACGTCCACCGGCGGCGGCGCGGCCTCGAAGAGCCGCCCCAGCTCCGCCCACCCCTCCAGGTCCAGCGGGCGCAGGCCCCGGAGTCCCGCGGGCACCACCAGCGCCACCACGTCATGCCCCTGGGCCCTCAGCGCCAACGTGAAGTCGTGCGCCACCGCGGGGGCCACGGTGAGCAGCACGATGCGCCAGCCAGACGCGGCACCCGGAGTCGGCATGGCCGTGTCCTAACAATTCACCCGCCGTGCGCGCCCGGCCAACGCACGCGCGATGCCCGGAAATGAAAACGCGCTCGCCCCCGGGAAGGAGACGAGCGCGTGGGCTCAGCCGGAGTGCGGCCGGTGCGTCAGACCGCCTTCAGGCGGGGCGTGCGCGCCTTGGGGGCGGGGGCGGCGACGGCCTCACGGAGCGCGTCCTTCTTGTCCGTGCGCTCCCAGGTGAACTCCTTCTCGGAGCGGCCGAAGTGACCGTACGCGGCGGTCTTCTGGTAGATGGGCCGCAGCAGGTCCAGGTGCTCCGTGATTTCGCGCGGGCGCAGGCCGAACACCTGGCGCACGGCGCGGGCGATCTGCTCTTCCGGCACGGTGGACGTGCCGAAGGTCTCCACCATCACGCTGACAGGCTCCGCCACGCCGATGGCGTAGGACACCTGCACCTCGCAACGGCTGGCCAGGCCCGCCGCCACGACGTTCTTCGCGATGTAGCGGCCCATGTACGCGGCCGAGCGGTCCACCTTGGACGGGTCCTTGCCGCTGAACGCGCCGCCACCGTGACGGCCCATGCCGCCGTAGGTGTCGACGATGATCTTCCGGCCCGTGAGGCCCGAGTCGCCCATGGGGCCGCCGATGACGAAGCGGCCCGTGGGGTTGATGAAGAACTTGGTCTTGTTGTCGATGAGCTTCTTCGGCAGGACCTTCAGGATGACGTCCTCGCGGATGGCCTCCTGGATCTTCTTGTTGGAGACGTCATCCGAGTGCTGCGTGGACAGCACCACCGCGTCGATGCGCAGCGGCTTGCCGTCCTTGTACTCCACCGTGACCTGGCTCTTGCCGTCCGGGCGGATCCACGGGTGGTTCTTGCGGCGCACCTCCGCCAGGCGGCGGGTGAGCTGGTGCGCGTAGTGGATGGGCGCGGGCATCAGCTCCGGCGTCTCGTCGCACGCGAAGCCGAACATCATGCCCTGGTCGCCGGCGCCCTGGTCCTTCTTGTTGTCCACGCCCCGCGCGATGTCCTGGCTCTGGCCCTCGATGGCCACCATGACGCCGCAGGTGTGGCCGTCATAGCCCATGGAGCTGTCGGTGTAGCCAATGCGCGTGATGGTCGAGCGGACGATCTTCGGGATGTCCACGTAACAATTCGTCGTCACCTCGCCCGCGACGATGGCGAGGCCCGTCTTCACGAGCGTCTCCACGGCGACGCGCGCCTGCGGATCCTTGGCGATGATGGCATCGAGCACACCGTCGGAGATCTGGTCGGCGATCTTGTCCGGGTGGCCCTCGGTGACGGATTCAGACGTGAACAGGAAGTCGGTAGGCATGTCTTCTCGGGCTTCGCGCTAATTCGGTGACGCAGCGCAGAGGGCGGACACTAAACGTGCGGTCCCAGCAGAGTCAAACCTGTCGCCACGCGGGTTTATTCGGCGCAAGCGCCCTTCGGGCAGGCGGACCTGACGCCCCAGGTGTGCCCGCCCGCCGGATGAATTTAATGGTTCGCGCGGCGTTCCCCTGGGCTACAGGACCCGCGCCCTTCTTCCGGAGGTCACCGACCCATATGAACGTGAACGCACGCATTCGCACCCTTCCCTTCCTGGTTGCCCTCACCTTCGCCGTGCCCGCGCTCGCCGCGCCCAAGGCTTCCGAAGCCATCACCAAGCCGGTGAAGACCGTGGTGCAGTCGGTGCGCTACGAGAAGGACCTCAAGGCCCTGGAGAACCTGGGCGGCGACCAGCAGGGCCTCTTCCTGCTGGGCGACGAATGGACCAAGGCCACGGACGCCCAGCGCAAGGAGTTCACCCAGCTCTTCCAGAGCCTGTTCGCGAAGATCGCCTTCCCCAAGGTGCGCGAGAACTTCAAGAACCTGGACTCCATCACCTACGACGAGCCGCAGGTGACCGGCGACAAGGCGCTCGTGGGCTCCACCATCTTCATCAACCACCCGCTGAAGAAGCAGGAGATGAAGCTCAAGTACGCGGTGGAGAAGGTGGGCTCCAACTGGAAGGTCGTGGACGTGTCCGTGCTGGGCGACTCCATGCTCACCGGCATCCGTGACGACCAGGTCCGCCCCCTCTTCAAGGAGGGCGGCTGGGACGGGCTGCTCGGCGCCATGCGTGCCAAGAACAACGAGCTGGGTTCGGTGAAGCTGAAGTAATCCAGCCGTCCGCCCCCCGGGCAGCCGGGCGACCCGGCCCTCGCCGCTCCTTCGGATTCCCGGGGGAGGCGCGGGCCGGGTAGGCTGGGGCGCTCCCCCTCCCCCGGAGCGCCTGGCGAATGAGTGTTTCGACCCCCGCCCCGCGGCTGCAGCTCCGGGGTGCCCCGTCCGACCGTGAGATGGACGCCTTCTGCGTCCAGTACGCGCCCCGGGCCCCCGGCCACCCCGCGGTAAGGGACCTGCTCCGGCTGCTGCTGGAGGTCCCCGGCGAGGGCCTGGAGCCGCGCCTGGAGTGGGTGGAGCGGTGGATCCACTGGATGCGCGACCGCATCCCCGCCCACGGCCTCACGGACGTGGACGACGGCGCGCTGTCCCCCGCCAACTCCCGGCTGTCCCTGCTGGTGCGCGTGCTGGAGGGCGAGAGCGCCCTGCGCGCGTCCGTCACCCGGCTGGTGGCGGGGGTGTGCGCGGGCAGCCGGGGCCTGAAGCTCTTCGCCCAGGTGGGCCTGAGCGCGGGCAACGGCTTCTTCTCCGAGCTGACGGACCGCTTCGTGCGCGGCGTGCTGCCCGCGCCGCCGGAGCCGGGCAAGCTGTCGGAGCTGCTCCTGCGCCTGTTCCCGGTGCCGGAGGACGCGGAGTGGCTGGGCGCGCTGTCCCCCATGCTGCTGGCGCGGCTGACGGCGCTGGTGGGCGAGCCGCCCCCACCGGAGCCCACCCCGTCCTCGCGCGTGCGCGGGGACCTGATGGACGCGCTGCTGCTGCTGGGCGTGCAGGTGGCGGGGCTGGGGCTGGCGGAGGACGTGCGCGACCGCACCCCGGACCTGGCCTTCCGCGCGTCCCCCTTCCTGCGGCTGCGGCTGGTGTCCGACGCGGTGCTGGCGCGCGACGGGGCCCAGGAGGCGCTGGCGGACCTGGCCCGCGCGGTGGAGGACTGCCGCGGCGTGGTGCGCACCGTCACCCGGCACCTGGAGGACTCGGGCGTCAGCGTGGACCTGGTGTACCGGCTGGAGCGCATCCAGCGCGGCCTGGACCGGATGGAGGCCATCGCGCGGGTGCTGGGCGCGCCCCGCGGCGAGCCCCGCTGGCGCGAGGCGCTGGCGCTCCTGTCGGACCTGCTGCGGCTGGCGCACTCGGACCGCTCCGTGCGCGCGCTGGTGCGGCGCAACTCGCGGCTGATGGCGCGGAAGATCATCGAGCGCACCGGCAACACCGGTGAGCACTACATCACCTCCACGCCCGCCGAGTTCCACCACATGGTGCACTCGGCCGCGGGCGGCGGGTTGCTCACCGCGTTCGCCGCCGCGATGAAGTTCGTCCTCACGGGCCTGCCGCTGGCCCCCTTCTTCGCGGGCCTCTTCGTCGCGCTCAACTACGCGGGCGCCTTCGTGGTGATGCAGTTGCTGGGCCTCACGCTGGCCACCAAGCAGCCGTCCATGACGGCCTCCACGCTGGCGGCGGCGGTGGGCGAGGACACCGGCCCGGACAGCCGCGCCCGGCGCATGGAGCGCCTGTCCGCGCTGGTCCCGCGCGTCACCCGCTCCCAACTGGCGGCCATCCTGGGCAACCTGGGCTGCGTGCTGCCCGTCGCGGTGGCGCTCGCGCTGGGCTTCCAGTCGCTCACGGGCCACACGTTCCTGTCGCAGGAGAAGGCCCGCCACGTCGTGGACACGCTCCACCCCTGGAAGAGCGCCACGCTGCTCTACGCCGCGCTCACCGGCGTGCTGCTGTGGGCGTCCAGCGTGGCCGCGGGCTGGTTCGAGAACTTCATCGTCTACCGCCGCCTGCCGGAGGCGCTGGCCCACCACCGGGTGCTGCGCGCGGTCTTCGGCGTGAACGGCGCGCGCAGGGTGGCGGACGCGCTCGAGCACCACGCCGCGGGCGTGGGCGGCAGCGTCACCCTGGGCGTGCTGCTCGCGGTGGCGCCGGGCGTGGGCGGCTTCTTCGGCGTCCCCCTGGACGTGCGGCACGTCACCTTCGCCTTCGGCTCGCTGGCCCTGGCCGGGTGCGCGCTGGGCCCCTCCGCCGTGCTGGAGCCGGGCTTCCTGGCGGCCGCCGCGGGGGTGCTCATCGTGGGCGTCGTCAACTTCGGCGTGTCCTTCGCGCTGGCCCTGGGCGTGGCCCTGCGCGCCCGCGACGTGCCGGTCCGCGAGGGCCCCCGCTTCCTGGGCGCCGTGTTCCTGCGCTTCCTGCGCAGCCCGCTCCCCTTCCTCCTGCCGCCCCGCGACGCGCCCGCCACGGGTGGGACCGAGGAGCAGGTCGTCCCCCTGGCGGCGCCCCCGGGGACCTGACGCGCCGAGGGGTTATTCCCGAGAGCCAAGAGGCCCTGTCTCGCGCGGAGGTAGGGCGGACAGGCATCCCGGGCTTTGCTTCCGGGCGGGGACGTTCGGCGGTAGGGTCCCGCGCCCATGAGCGGCAATCCTTCCTCCCATCCCCCGCCCCGCCTCGCCCTGGCCTACGCAGAGATGCTGGTCCGGCGCCCCGGCACCGTGATGACCGTGCTGTTGCTGCTGCTCGGCCTGGCGGTGTGGGGCACGTCGAAGCTGACCATCAACTCCAACCAGTTGGACCTCATCTCCCAGGACCTGCAGGAGGTGAAGGACGTCAAGCGGGTCATCGACATGGTGGGCGGCAGCGGCTTCTTCATGCTCACCTTCCGCGGTGACGACGAGGCCACGCTCAAGAAGGTCGCGGACGACGTGGCCGCGATGGTGGGCAAGGACAAGCAGAACGCGCGCTCCGTCACCTACAAGATTCCGGTCGAGTTCGTTCAGAACAACATGGTGTTGTTCGTGAAGACGGAGGACCTGGCCGAGGGCAAGCGCCGCATCATGGCGTTCCTCAAGGATCAGATCCGCCGCGCGAACCCCTTCTACATCGAGATCAAGAAGACGGAGCCGGTGAAGCTGGACCTGCAGGACCTGGTCGACAAGTACTCCAGCGTTGGCAACAAGAGCATCGCGGACGACTACTACATCTCCCAGGACCGCAAGCTGCTGCTGCTCCTCATCAAGCCGATGTGGGACACCAACCAGATTGGCCAGACGAAGCAGTACGTGGACAAGCTGCGCGTGGACCTGGAGCAGTACTCCAAGAGCAACGCCGCGGGCGTGCAGTTGGTGGAGGACTACTACAAGATGGGCGACAAGAAGACGGTCGCCTACGGCTTCACGGGCTCCTACAAGACGGCGGTGGACGACTCGTACGCCATCGAGGACTCGCTCCAGCCGGTCACCATCATCGCGCTCGTCGCCATCTTCGCCATCACCATCGCGTTCTTCCGCAAGTGGGCGCCCACGCTCATCGTGGTGAGCGGCACGGTGGCGGGCACGCTGTACACGCTGGGCTTCACCTACGCGACGCTGGGTGAGCTCAACATGATCACCTCCATCCTGGGCGGCATCCTGATGGGGTTCGGCATCGACTACGGCATCCACTTCATCTTCCGCACGCGCCTGGAGCTGGGCGCGGGCAAGCGCTACGACGTGGCCATCCGCGACGCGGTCATCAACGCGGGCCGCCCGGCGCTGGTGTCCGCGGTGGTGGTGGCGGGCTCCTTCTACGTGCTGATGGTGAGCGAGTTCAAAGGCTTCTCCCAGTTCGGCTTCCTGGCCGGCACGGGCACGCTGATGCTGGGCTTCACGCTGTTCTCCTGGTGCCCGGCGATGCTGGCGCTGGCCGGCCGGCGCGACCCGGAGCTTCCGCAGAAGCTCATCGGCATCATGAAGCCGCCGCCCGCGGTCAGCGCGACCGGCAAGGAGCTGCGCATCCCGCGCCCCGGCCTGGTGCTGGCGGTGGGCTGCGTGATTGTCGCGGTGGTGTGCGGCGCGGCCATCCCGTGGAAGAGCGGCGAGCCCCCGGCGGACGCGGGCTTCTTCGCGCGGCTGCCGTACGGCGTGCGCTTCAACTACAACACCCGCGCGCTGATGCCGGCGAACCAGCCGTCCGTGGTGCTGCAGGATGAAATCAACGCGCGCTTCAAGATCGCCAGCGACCCGCTCGCCGTCTACACCAAGGACCTGGCGGAGACGGAGGCCCTCTACAAGGAGCTGACGACCGACCCGAAGAAGCGCCCCGCCATCTCCCAGGTGATGAGCCTGTTCACCTTCGTGCCGCCGGAGGGCATCGCGCAGGCGAACACGAAGATCCTGGAGGAGTGGCAGGAGGAGCTGAAGGACATCGACGTGAAGGCGCTGCCGCCGGAGACGCAGGAGAAGGCGGCCCTGTTCTTCAAGATGCTGGAGGCGCGCCCCTTCGACGTGCACCACGTGCCGGAGATCTACGCCTCGCAGTTCCGGCACCTGCCCACGACGAGCCCGGAGAACCACGGCTACCTCACGTTCATCTACCCGAGCGTGGACCTGTGGGACGGCAAGCAGATGCTCCAGTTCGCGGACCAGACCAGCTCCATCAAGGGCATGGTGACGCCGGGCAAGTTCACGGACGCCGGCCCTTCCGGCCCGCCGGTGGAGAAGGAGTTCCGCGCCGCGGGCGCCACGCAGCTCTACGCGTCGCTGGCGCGCATGGTGCTCAAGGACGCGAAGCTCACGGTCATCCTCACCGCGCTGTGGATTCTCGTGATGCACTTCGCGGACTTCCGCAACGCGAAGCTGGCGCTGGCGTCCGTGATTCCGCTGACGGTGGGCCTGGCGATGATGATGGGCTTCATGGCGCTGTTCGACCTGCGCCTGAACTTCATGAACATCATCATCCTGCCCATCCTCCTGGGCTTCGGCGTGAGCCACGGCCTGTACCTCTTGCACCGCTTCCTGGAGGGCACGTCCCCGCTGGTGGCGCTGCGCAGCGTGGGCGCGGCGGTGGCGTCCTCCACGCTGACGGCGGTGGCGGGCTTCGCGGCGCTGCTGGTGGCCAGCCACAACGGCCTGCGCTCCATGGGCCTCGTGGCCTGCATCGGCCTCATCACCACGCTGCTGGTGTCCTTCACGGTGCTGGCGGCGGTGATGCAGCTCATGCACGACAAGCGCCAGAAGGACGCGGGACGTTCGCAAGAGGGCGGTTCCGCCTCCGGCGGTGACACGTCCTCCACACGCGCCGCCTGACAGCGCGGAGGAAGCGCTTAATATCCGCGCCGGACCTTTCGGCCCCGCCTTCCCTTGAGGGAAGCGCGGGGCCGTTCTTTTCTTCGGGAGCTTCAAGCCATGGGGACGTTCAAGCGGGTGGGCGCGGTGCTGGGCCTGATGGTGCTCACGGGTTGCGCGAGCACGGTGAAGAGCCAGCGGCTGCGTCCCGACTACGCGACGGTGGACCGGCTGCAGGTGAAGCGGCTGGCGGTGGTGACGCAGCCGTTCCCTCAAGGGCAGCAGTACATTGGCGACCTGTGGAGCCTCATCGCCCGGCAGTGGCTGAACCAGAACCGGGACTACATCGTGAAGGCCAACACGTCCCTCCCCGAGCGCCCCACGGACCCCACCTTCAAGGACCAGTGCGTGGAGGGCATCGAGGGCGTGCTCTGGCTGGACCCGGCGGTGAAGCGCGTGGGTGACGGCGCGGAGGTGGCGGTGCGCGCGCAGCTCATCCGCTGCCGCGACGGCCAGGAGGTGTGGGCCGCGGAGGCGGGCGGAAGCTGGGACTCCGAGGACAAGAAGTACGTGGAGCGCAAGGAGCAGTACGTGACGGAGCTGGGCCAGGAGGTGGAGCCCTACGTGGTGCCGTCCTACAAGCTGCTGGTGGCCACGCTGGACACGCTGCCCAATCCCGAACTGAACGACGCGGACAAGGACGAGAAGATCGACCTGGGCGAGTAGCCTCGCGGTCCGGTGGAAACCCACGTCCTCATCGGCAGGCTGATGCTCGCGACGCTGCTGGGCGGCGTGCTGGGCGTGGAGCGCGAGGCGCGCAACCAGGCCGCGGGGCTGCGCACGCACACGCTGGTGGCGCTGGGGGCGTGCTGCTTCACGCTCTCCAGCGTGTACACGGAGGAGCTGCTCCGGATGGGGGCGGACCCCACCGGCACGCGGGCGGACATCAGCCGCATCGCCAGCCAGATTGTGGTGGGCATCGGCTTCCTGGGCGCGGGCGTCATCCTGCGCCACGGGGAAGCGGTGCGAGGGCTCACCACGGCGGCGAACCTCTGGTTGACGGCGGCGGTGGGCCTGGCCTGCGGGCTGGGCCTCTACGTGGCGGCCGGCGTCACCGTGGGCCTGGCGCTCCTGTCGCTGGTGGTGCTGCGCCCCCTCTCCCGACTGCTGTCACCCGAGGCAGGACGGCACGGAGGAGGCGGGCGGCACGAGCAGCCGGCAGAGGGCAAGAACAGCGAGGACGGGCCCCCCACCGGTGAAGGGGAGTCCCGTCCCGAGTGACGCGAGCGGTGCGTGCGGACGCCCGCTACTCCATGGGCACCAGCGCGCCCGTCAGGTCGTGCGTGTAGACCACCGGCCGGTGCGGCGCGTGCGAGGCGTCTTCCATGTTGTGGCGCGCTTCATCGTCCAGGTCCAGCGCGCCCTCCGCCAGGATGGCGCCCGGGAGGCTGGCCAGGTCCCGGCGCAGGTAGACGTCGTCCCCGTCCAGGTCGTCGACCTCGGAGAAGCGCACCGGGTACTCCCGCTCGAAGATGCGCCCCTTGCCGATGGTGAAGCCGCGCGGATCCACCGCGACGATGCCGCCGAGCGCTTCTCCGTCCCGGTCCCGCACCACCATTCCCCGCTGAATGTCCGTTGGCTTGAACACGCTGCTGCCTCCTGCATTCGTGTCCGGCGAACGTGTGCACTCCGCCTGGAAACGGCGACCCCCTCCCCCCACGCATTCACGCGGGGGAGCAGGGCCTACACGGACTCAGGTTCAACATCACGCACCGGTGACAGCAGCGAGCCTTCCTGGCCGCCGCCGAAGCGCCGGTCCATCTCCGTGCGCACGAAGCGCTCGATCTCCTCCGCGGTCGTCAGCTCCATGGCGCCCTGGAGCATCTCCACCGCTTCGCTCCGGCTCACCCGGCGCATCAGCCGCTTCACCACCGGGATCTGCCCGGACGTCATGGACAGCTCGTCGAAGCCCAGCGCCAGGAGCACCAGGGTGAAGAGCGGGTCGCCCGCCATCTCGCCGCACATGGAGACGGGGATGTTCGCGGCCTTCGCCGCGTCCACGATGTTCTGGAGCATGCGCAGCACCGACAGGTGCAGCGGCCGGTAGAGGTACGCCACCTCGCGGTTCTGACGGTCGATGGCCAGCGAGTACTGGATGAGGTCGTTGGTGCCGACCGAGAAGAAGTCCGCCTCCTGCGCCAGCCGGTCCGCGATGGTCGCCGCGCTCGGCGTCTCCACCATGATGCCCACCGGGAAGCGCTTGCCCACCGGCACTCCCGCCCGCCCCAGCGCCGTGCGGCACGCCTCCAGCTCCGTGCGCGCCTCCCGCAGCTCGCTGACGCCGCAGATGAGCGGGAACATCAGCCGCAGGTTGCCGTGCACGCTCGCGCGCAGCAGGGCGCGCAACTGGACGCGGAACAGCTCCCGGTTGGACAGGCAGTAGCGGATGGCCCGCAGGCCCATGGCCGGGTTGGGCTCCTTCTCGTGCTTCGTCTTGCCCGGCACCTTGTCGCCGCCCAGGTCCAGCGTGCGGATGGTGACGGGGCGCCCGCCCATGGCCTCCAGCACCTGCTTGTAGGCGCGGTAGTGCTCCTCCTCCGTGGGCGCCGTCTTGCGGTCCAGGAACATGAACTCCGTGCGGTACAGGCCGATGCCCTCCGCGCCGTGCGCCAGCAGCGAGGGGATCTCCTCCAGGAACTCCATGTTGCCGTTGAGCCGGATGCGGAAGCCGTCCGTGCTCACCGAGGGCTGGTCCTTCGTGGCCAGCGCCAACTGCTCGCTCTCCAGGTAGCGGCGCTGCTCCTCGCGGAACAGCGCGAGCTGGTCCTCCGTGGGGTTCACCAGCACCACGCCGCGCGTGCCGTCCATGGCGACCAGGTCGCCCGGGGAGATCTGCTCGCTCGCGCGCCCCGCGCCCACCACCGCGGGCGTCTCCCGCGCGCGGGCGACGATGGCGGTGTGGCTCGTTTGTCCGCCCAGGTCGGTGACGAAGCCCGCCACGCGTCCGCTGCGAGCCATCATCGCGGCGTCCGCGGGCGGCAGGTCATGCGCGACGACAATGGCCTCCGCGGGCACCTCCACGTCTTCGTCCACCACCTGGCCCATCAGGTTGCGGATGATGCGGTCGGCCACGTAGTCCACGTCCGAGCGGCGCTCGCGGAAGTACTCGTCCGGGATGTTGTCGAAGAGGTGCTTGATCTTCCGGGCCGTGCGGCGAACGGCCCACTCCGCGTTGATGCGGTCCTCCACGATGAGGCGGTTGACCTCGTCCACGAGCATGGGGTCGTGGAGCATCAGCCGGTGCGCTTCCAGGATGAGGGCGTGGTCGCTGCCCTCCGTGCGCGTAATCTGGTCCTTCAACTCCGCGAGCTGGCGGTCGGACAGGTCGATGGCGGTCTTCATCCGCATCCGCTCGGGCTCCACCTCCGCGTCCGCCAGGCGCAGCTTGGGCGTGCGGATGCGCTTCCTGTCCAGGATGAAGGCATGGCCCACCGCCACGCCCGGGGAGGCGCCGATGCCCGTCAACCTGAGTGTAGGGGTGGCCTGGCTGCTCACGGTTCTCCTGACCTCACGGGGAGTCTAACGCCCCTTTGGACGCTCACTGCGCTTCGCCAAACCGGTCCTCGATGAGCTTTTTCAATTCGGACAAGCAGGCCTCGGCGTCCTCGCCCTTGCAGGTGAGGGTCACCTGGGTGCCCTGGGCCGCCGCGAGCATCAGCACGCCCATGATGGACTTGGCGTTGGCGCGCTGCCCGGAGGCCTTGATGAAGACCTCGCTCTTGAAGCGATTGGCCACCTTGACCATCTGCGCCGCGGCCCGGGCGTGCAGCCCCAGCGCGTTGATGATCTCGAAGGTTCCCTCGGCTTCACTGGCCATCGTGCGACTCCCGCTTCACTCGACTGTTCGTACTCACAGAAAGGCTCCCGCCGCGCAGGCCAATCCCGCCGCGACGTAGAGGACCACGTAGGTGGGGACGCGCCGGTTGACGAGCACGTACGCCAACACGCCCACCGCCAGGCACCCCACCGCCAGGAACGGCGCCCACGTCCCGCCCGCCGTCGCCCCGAAGCTCACCGCCAGCCACGCGGCCAGGCCGCCCGCGCTCGCCGCCGCCACGCCCCGGAGCCGCGCGCCCTTGGCGGGCAGGTTCACCCGCGCCACGGCCTCCACCAACCGGTCTCCCAGACTCAGGCCCAGCCAGTACAGCCGGATGCGCAAGAGCAGGTGCACCAGGTTGTACAGCACCAGGAAGAGCGCCACCGCCCAGACGCCCAACAGCGGCACCATGGCCGCGCACAGCCCGCCCACCGCGGGCTTGAGGGACAGCCAGAAGAACCCGTCCCCCAGCGCCGCGAGCGGCCCCATCAGCGCCGCCTTGAAGCCCACCACCCGGTCCGGCGTCTCCTCCCCCCGGGCAATCTTCTGTTCGTGGTTCACCACGCCGCCCACGATGGCCGCCGCCACGTAGGGGTGCGTGTTGAAGAAGACCAGGTGCCTGCGCACCGCCGCCTCGCGCTGCGGGCCCGGCGGGTACAGCTTCGCCAGCGCCGGGTACACCGCGTACGCGAGCCCCAGGTTCTGCATGCCCTTGGGGTTCCACGACGCCTGGAGGAAGAGCGAGCGCAGGAACACGCGCAGGAGCGTGCCCCGCGACAGCCGCACGGGCGGCGTGAAGGCCGGCGCGGCGGCGGGAACCGGAGGCGCGGGCGTGGGCGTGGGCGTCGAGCTCAAGGCCGCTGCTCCTGCAACTGCACCAGCACCACCGCCGCGGTGACGGCCGCCGCGGCCAGGCCCGCGTACAGGGGCGCGCGCTTCGCGTGGCTGGACTGCGCGGCGATGGCCGCCGCCACGGACGCCATGGCCGGGTACGCCCACGCCAGGCCGCGCACCATCCCGTGCGGCAGCGCCACCATCAGCGGCTCCAGGAAGTAGCCGGCCATGGCGCACGCGCCGGTGATGGCGCCGTAGGCCGCGAAGTGCGGCCACATGCCCCACAGGTTCTGCCGCATGGCGCGGTGGAGGTTGCCGGCCTCCGCGGACGCCAGCGCCACGCGCGCGAGCCGGGCGGAGTAGCCCTCCAGCAGCCGGTCCAGCCTGCGCCCCACCCGCCCCAGCCCGATGAAGAGCAGCACGGCGAGCGACCAGATGGCCGGCGTGGAGCCCGCGCCGGTGGCGGCGGTGAGGGTGGCCGCGGCGGCGGCGGTGCCGGTGGCCGCGAGCGTGTCGTTCTCCGGCAGGGAGGCGCCCAGGTTGGCGGTGCCCAGGTAGAACAGCTCCAGCAGCATGCCGACGGACAGGCCCCCGCCCACGTCGCCCAACAGGGCGCCCATGAACGTGGCGGCCACCAGGGGCCGGGACAGCATGGCCTGGAGGAACGCCTTGCGCTCCACGGCCACCAGGCCCCCCCAGAGACACGCGAGCGCCACCTGGGTCCAGCCGACGTTCACCGGCTCACCCGGCCTTCGACCAGCGCTCGGTCAGGTCCGGCAGGTCCACGGACTTCTCCGCGGGCACGGCGCGCGCCTCCACGCGCACGCCCTGCGCGGACAACTGCTGGAGGGCCTGCAGCTCCCCTTCCGCCAGGAAGACGGACGGCGACACCTGCCGCCTCCCGGTGCCGAAGTGCACGTTGCCCAGGTTGAGCTGGTCCATCACCAGCCCGTGCTGGAAGGCGAAGGGCACGGAGGCGACGTCCCTCAGGAGCACCAGCGTGCGCACGCCGTCCCTGGACAGGGCGGCGAAGTCCACCTGGGCCAGGGGGAGGATCTGCACCTCGATGGCGCTCTGCACGGCGAGCGCCATGGCGGCACGGATGAGGGGACTGGAGGCCGCCTCATCGTCCGCCACCACCACTCGGGACACCTTGAGGTGGGGGAGCCAGGCTTCGACCACCTGACCGTGGATGAGGCGGTTGTCGACGCGGACCAGGGTGATCACGACAGTCTCGAATCGCCGACCCGTACGGGTCCGTCAAGTTCGCGGCTGCTGCTGGGCCTCGCGAAGCAGGGCGGATGCACAGGTGATGTTGCGCTGGCCGTACGACGCCAGCTGGTTGGCCATGTCCGACAGGGCCATCTGCTCCGAACGGAGCGAGTTGGCCTTCAGCAGCATGGGCAGATTGACGCCGGCCAGGACTTCCAGATTCATCCGCTGACACATCATCAGCGATTCCTTACAGGGGGTCCCTCCGAAGAGGTCGGCCATGATGATGACGCCGTCCCCTTCATCCACGGCCTTCACCGCCTGCTTCATCTTGGCGCGGAGGTCCTCGACGGGAGCCCCCGGCTCGATGTTGCAGGTGGCCACGGCGGGCAGCTTGCCCACGATCTGTTCAGCGGTAGAGACAAGCTCATCCGCGAGACGCCCGTGCGATGCGATGACGAGGCCGACCATTGATCACCCCTGAGCCACTTCCCGGGAGATTTGCGTCCTACGCCCATCAACGACCGGACGCAACTCCGGCGAAGTTTTCCGCCTGCACCTGGGAACCGCTGCCCCAACCACTTCGCTTCGAAGGTAAGGCGACTGCGCCCACCATGCCTGGAATTTCAGGTCCGGGGAAGGGACACGGTGTCGTCTGCCGGACGGGGAGCCGGGCGCGGTCTCCCCACGCTAGAGGAGATGCGCGGTGTGGCCCCGCGGTGCGTGCCCCGCGGGACGAGGCCGGTGTCCCCGCTCGGTGGGTAGGGAGCCGGCCGTGCCATCGCGCGGGAGCGGCGGTATCACCTGGGAATCCCAGGAGGGCCCGCGAGGTCCACCGGTACTCGGGGCGCGCCGGGTTCTGGGGACCCGTTACATCGGGTGCGGTGTCTCAGTGGACGACCAGGCGAGCCCTCTGCTCGGCGGGCCGGATGCGCGCGGTGGCGCCGGCGCCGAAGGTGAGGAAGTCCTCCTCCATGCCGTCGCTGAAGATGACGCCGCCCTGGGGCATGCGGGACTCGAGCACCAGCTCCTGCTCGGCGGTGACGAATCCGCCGACGAGGTCCGCGCCGGAGTGACGGCTGACGAAGGGCTCGCGCACGACGAAGGCGAGCCGCGCGTCCTCCCAGCCGAGCGTCCAGGGCTTCCCCGGCGTGCCGCCCGTGCAGCGGGTGAGGCCCCGCGCGAGCGCGAACACGGAGGACAGCCACCCGCTGGAGCCCGCGCCCGTGGACACGAGCACGCCGCTGGAGGACTGCGACTCCTCCTTCCCGCCGTGGCGGAGCTGGTAGCGGGCGGACACGTGCGTGCGCGCGCCGATGAACAGGTCATTGAAGGCGAGCAGCCGCTGGCCGTCCTGGAGCCGCGCCTCCGCGAGCTGCACCTCGCGCAGCCTCGCGCGGCCCTCCAGGGTGCGCTGCACGGCGGCCCGGGCGTCGCGCGGGAGGAAGGGCAGCAGCACCCCGTCGAAACGGTCCGGATCCGGGTTCACGCCCACGAGCGGCTGGCTGCCCACGTACTTGGCCACGTTTGCGACGAGCCCGTCCTGCCCCACCGCCACCACCACCTCCTTGCCGGTGAAGAGGAAGGTGGGCACGAGCGAGCGGTCCACCTGCTGCACCGGCAGCCCCACATCCAGCCGCGAGCGCAGGCCGTCCACCGCGCGGCGGTAGACGTCGTCCTCCGCCTCGAAGCCGTGGAAGTCCTGGCCGTTGTGCTCCACGTAGAACTTCGCCTGCTTCTTCGTGTTGAAGCGGACCACCAGGTCCGCCAGCCGCGTCTTGCGCGTGACGAGGACGACCTTCTCGAACATGGCGTGACTCCTTCCAGGGCCTTCAGCGGTCGAAGTGCTGCACGTCCGCGCGGCCGGGCTTGTTCGGCTTGGAACCCGAGCGGGGTCCCGGGTTCGGGCCCACGTCCGAGGGCAGGAGCGAGCGCAGCAGGTCCGGCGACACGTTGAGCTCGCCGATGCGCTCCGCGTTCTCGCCCATCTCGCGGAAGGCCAGGGCGATGTGGAGCGCGGGGTCGCCGCCGTTGGCGGACGTGGCCAGCAGCGTCTTCCAATCCACGTTCTTCACCGGCTCCAGCGTCTTCTCCAGGGTGTACGCGCGCGCGTCCGCGGACTGGCGCTCGTTCTGGGCCCAGCGCTCCATGAGGGCGGCGCGCTGCTCCTCCACCGCGATGTCCGCGGCCATCTTCGCCTCGCGAATCTGGCGCTGGCGCTCCTCCACCACCAGCTCCGTGGCCAGCTCGCTCTCCTTGATGCGGCGCTCCTGCTCCACGGCCGCGTTGCGGCGGGCGTAGATGGCCTCGTCCGCTTCACGCTGGAGGGCCTCGCGCGCGGCGGCCTCCAGGGCTCGCGCCATCTCCGGCGTGGGCTGGATGGAGAGCACGGAGAAGGCCATCACGTGCACGCCCAGCGACTTCACGGACTCCGCCTCCGCCAGCGCCGCGAGCACCCGGGCCTCCAGCAGGTCGGACTGCACCAGCACCTCGCGCAGGCTCAGGGACTGCACCACCGCGCGGGCGCGCACCTGCGCGGCCTGCACCAGCCGGTCCGCCAGCTTCTCCGGGTCCTCCGAGCGGTGACGGCCTCCCGGGGTGAGCGAGTAGTCCAGCAGCCCCGCCAGCCGGCGCGGGTCCTCGACCCGGTACGTCAGTTGCCCCTGAATCGTCACCGGCTGGAAGTCGCGGGTGACCTCGTTGAAGGCGAACGGGACGTCCGCGCTGGACAGGGGCACCGCCACCAGCGTCGTCGCCGGCTTCCAATAGAGGAACGACAGGCCCGCGCCCTCCCGGACCACCTCGCCGTCCCGGTACTGCATCACGTACGTGGTCGGCGTTGACTTCATGTATCCGATGAACATCCGCGAATCCCCCTCACCTGCCGTGGTGGTTTGTGTAACTTCGACACCATCTTAGTGTCCTCCATACACGTTCGCAACAAGGTGTGCGGGAAAGCGGTGTAGGTGGCGTGGATGCCGGTGGACGGGGTGGGCTTGGGCGTCCTTGAATCGGGGGCATGACGCGCAAGCTCGGGGAGCAGTTGATCCTGGATGGAGTGCTGACGCCGGAGGTGTTGTCCCGGGCGCTCGCGCGGCAGAAGGAGACGGGGCTGAAGCTGGGCGAGTGCCTGGTGCGGCTGGGCGTGGACGAGACGCCGGTGTTGCGGCTGCTGGCGCAGGAGCTGAAGACGCGCTTCGTGTCCACGGAGAAGCTGGCGCAGGCGAAGGTGGAACCGGGCCTGCTGGAGCGGGTGCCGGTGCGGCTGGCGGAGGGCTTCGACTTCATGCCGCTGCGGCTGGCGCAGGACGCGCTGTACGTGGCCATCTCCGAGCCGCAGCGGCAGCGGGCGTTGGAGGAGGTAGCCAAGACGGTGGGCGTGGCGCAGGTGCTGCCGTTCGTGGCGGTGCGCAGGTCCATCCGCGCGGCCATCCGCAAGCACTACTACGCGGACGCGCACGCCTTCGAGCACCCGCCGGAGGACCTGGCGTGTCCGCACTGTGGCGCGTCGTGCAAGCCGGGGGACTTCCAGTGCGCGCGCTGTGAATTGCTGCTCGTGAGGAGCGTGGAGGACCTGCCGCCGCGGGACAACGTGTCGCTGGTGCGCGCGCTGCTCACGAAGCCGGAGCAGACGGGAGCGCGCGGCGTGCCGCGTCCGCCGCAGCAGGAGGCGACGCGGGTGGTGACGTTCCAGGCGCAGGCGAAGGCGAAGGGGCCGCCGGTGCGGCCGGTCATCGTGGCGGGGCTGGACCTGGTGAACCGGCCGCTGAGCCCGTTCGAGGCGTACGTGCTGTCGTTCGTGGACGGGCGCACGGCGCTGTCGGACATGGCGATGATCACCCAGGTGACGGAGCTGGAGCTGCGCGCGGTGTTCGAGTCGCTGTCGGAGCGCGGCGTGACGAAGCTGGTGGGCACGCTGGCGTCGGCGGAGGTGGCGTTCTCCGGAGATGGGACGCCGGTGTTCGGGCGGGGTGAGCCGAAGACCGCGCCGCCGGCTCCGGCCGCGAAGGTGGCGGCTGCCCCTGCGGCTCCAGCGGCCCGTGCCCAGGCTCCGCGGCAGGCGCCGATGCCTTCTCCCGTGGCTCCAGCGGCCAGGAAGGAGGACGCGCAGGAGGAGGTGCTCCAGCGCGTGGTGCGGCTGGAGCAGGCGGGGAAGATGGCGGAGGCGCTGGACCTGCTGGAGCGGAGCATCGGGCTCCTGCAAAAGCCCGCGCCGCTCTACAACCGCATGGGGATGATCCTCCTGAACCACCAGCGTGACTACGAACGCGCCAGTGCGTTCTTCCAGAAGGCCTCCGACCTGGAGCCGGAGAACAGCGTCTACACGATGAACCTGTACTCCGTGCTGGCGCTCACCGCTGAAGCCACGAACGCGGGACAGAAGAAGCCCCGGCGCTGAAGAGGTGCCCATGCCCTCCCCTTCCGAGTCGTACCTGCTGGACTTCCATGCACGCCTCGCCGGAGTGACCTCGCGGTGGTTCGCTTCCGCTCCGGTCGAGGTCGAGGGTGGGACGGCGCCTTCGAGCTATGCGCTGCTGGAGGCGGTCGTGCCTCACGATGCGCGCCCCCTGACGGTGCTCGACCTGGCTTGTGGGGATGGATACCTCCTGGAGCTGCTTGCCCGGAGGAAGCAGCCAGGGCTGTCTCTGCTGGGGCTCGACATGAGCGAGCACGAGCTTGCTGCGGCACGGGCGCGGTTGAACGGGACAGCGACGTTGTTCCAGGGACGGGCGCAGTCGCTTCCGTTCGGGGATGCCAGTGTCGACGTCGTGCTGAGCCACCTGGCGCTCATGCTGATGGACGACGTGGAGACCGTGCTCGCGGAGCTTCGGCGTGTGCTGAAGCCGGGCGGACGGGTGTCCATCGTCGTCGGGGGAGACCTGGTGCCGGGCAATGCGCTGGAGGTGTTCGCCGGGCTCATGAAGAACGCCGCGGCCGTTCCTCCCACGCGGCTGGGCGATGCGAAGGTCCGTTCCAGCGATGGGCTGCGAGCACTCTTCGCCGAGGGCTTCGTGGACGTCACGGTGCGGTCCCTCTCCGTGCAGGGGGATGGGCCCCCTCAGGAGGTCTGGGAGTCGCTGCTCACGACGTATGACGCGGACCGCTTGTCTCCGGCGGCACAGGCGTCACTCAAGGCCTCGTTCCTCCAAGCCGTGGAACCGCTGCGACGCTCGGATGGCAGCGTTCCGTTGCGGTGGGGCATGCGGCAACTGATGGCGACACGGGAGGTCCTCGCGACATGACGCTTCCCAAGAAGGGCACTCGCCGGGTTCTCTTCGGTGAAACCCATTACGATTGGCGCATCCGGAAAACGCCCACGTATGCCCAAGGCGTCAACGACTCCCCCATGCTCCTGGCGGTCCAGGCCAGTGAGGAAGTCCCGCGGAGCGTGCTCGTCGTCGACCTTGGCATCAGCCGGCCGGACAACTGGATGGCCCCGCATCAGACCGGCGTTACTCCGGGCATCGTTCGCGACGTCATCCGGCGGGCACTCGCGGCGGGGTGGAGTCCCCTGGGTGCGGGGCCTCCATTCCACTTCCGGTACGCCGTAGAGAAGGAGACCATCGGGACCCTCTTCCCGGTGATGCGCAAGCTGAACAAGCCCGTCAGCCGCGACTCCAGGCGTCCGGCATCACGCTGAATCGAAATCCTCATCACCCCTGCGGCGACCACGGGACGACGTGCAGCGTGTCGCCATCCTCCGTGGGCTTCGTCTCGTGGAGCGTCATCACGAGGGCACCCGTCGCCGCGTCACGCGTGTGATGCACGATGAGCGCATACGTGGGGACTCCGGGCATCGCTTCACCCAACCAGGCGTAGCCCTCCTCGGGGGTCTTCGCCTCCAGGACGCAGACCGTGGCGTGTCCCGTTTGCGACGCAGTGCAGAGCATCCGCATGTCCTCCAGCGTGCGCACCTCGTCCGCGAAGAGGAGGTCCGGGTCCTGCCGCAGGAATGAACGCAGCGCCTGCACCAGCTTCAGCTCCCCGCCCACCTTCACGACGCCGGTCGCACCTCCCGGTCCGCCCTTCGGCTCCTCCACCGCCGCCAGCGTGTGCACGTTGTCAGGCAGCGCATCCATCACGGCTCGCAAGGTCGTGCTGCGGCCCGTGTTGGAGGCTCCCGTGAGCAGCACCATCCGGCCGTTGAACAGCGTCCTGTCCAGGCGGCTGAAGAGCCCCTGGAGGAACGCCGCCGCTTCGGCGGAGAGCGGGAGGCTGGAGATGCTCGGGTACGCCTGACGCGCCTCCCGGTCCCGGGCCAGCGCCGTGGTCCAGGTGCCCAGCGCGTCTTCGCGGAACGACACGCGGAACTCGAGGTCCGGATCCGCCGCGCCCGCCGGGAAGGTCGCGCGGCCCCGGTCCGGCATCACCGGATCCGCGCCCCGCTTCGCGTGCTCCGCCAGCGCCTTCCCCAGCGGCCGATACAGCTCGTACGCCAGGGGCTGACGCACCGGCACCCGCTCCGCCCCCAGCAGCCCCACGCGGTCCGGCGAGTCCTTCTCGATGAAGTACAGCGTGATGCCCGCGTTGAGGACCCGGCCGCCCGTCTCCGCCCGGGCTTCTTCGCCGCTGTCGTCCTCGTCCTCGGCGCGGTCCGTGTCGTCCGCCGCCCAGACGGAGAACATCGCCGCGCCCGTCCGCCCCGCGACGTCGAAGAGGGCCGCCGCCAGGGCTTCCGGCGTCCTCGGCGATACGGCCGTCCCAGAGGGCGCCCGCCCCGACTCCTCCAGCTTCTGGAGCAGGCTGGCGAACACGGCTTCCGGCGTGGCGGGCGCTTCGGACTTCGGGCTCGGAGTCGTCATGGGCGCGGACCATGGCATGGCGTCTCAAGCCCCGGCCACGGGGGAAACGGAACCCCGGGCAACCCTCTCCTCCTTGGAAACCGGTACGGCTGCCGGCCTGCCTTGAGGACGGGCGAGAAAGCCCCACGGTAGGGGCTCCCCTCCAGCGGGCGCTTGGGTAACATCGCTTGATGTTCAGGCGTCTCACCAACGCGCTGCGACGGCTGTGGCTCCGCCCCTCCGAAAGCAGCCCCCCGGACCGGCAGAGCCTGCCCGGCGGTACCGAACCCACCGTCGCCTCGCCCCGGCGCTCCCGCGCGTCGGTCGCGGAGGAGGCCTCGCCTCCGGTCCGCACCAGCCGCCCGCGCCGCCCGGCCGTCCGCATCGTCGCGCACGGGGCCGCCCCGCACGTCAGCAACCGCAAGACGTCCCGCCGCGCGGGCGTCACCCCCCCGCGCTTCTACGACCTGCACGACGACTTCCGCGCCCCCGGCCGCTGGGAGCCCGGCGACCCGCTGGACCTGGAGGACAAGGTGGTGGGCGACGTGTGGATGTTCACCGCCGGGCGCCCCGTGGACCCGCCCGGCCCCCTCCACATCCCCAACGAGCAGCGGGCCGCGCCGCTGGACTTCAGCCTCGCCGGCGCCGGCCTCACCCCCGTGGTGCACCCGCGCGTCGCCGCCGTGTTCGCGCGCCTGGCGCCCGAGGACGTGCAGCTCATCCCCGTGCACATCGAGGGACAGCCGGAGCCGTACTTCCTCGTCGTCGCCACGCGCCTCATCCGCTGCGTGGACGAAGCCGCCTGCCTGGAGATCCACCGCTATGGCCCCGGCGACGGCATCCCCGCGCGCGTGGGCCAGTACCGCTCCGTGCGCGGCCTGCGCATCGACCCCGACCCGGTGGGCCGCGCCCGCGTGTTCCGCCCCTGGGGCTGGCCCGTCACCCTCGTCGTCTCCGAGGTCGTGAAGGAGGCCCTGGAGAAGGAGGGCGTCACCGGCGCGCGCTTCACGCCCGTGACGGACACCCGGCACTGAAGGCTCCGGAGCCGGGCCGGACTACTCCTTCTCGATGTCCCGGTCCCACAACTGCACGCGGCCGTAGTCCGCGGACAGCCGGCGCACCATCTCCGCCGCCAGCGCCACCGAGCGGTGCTTGCCGCCCGTGCACCCCAGCGCCACCGTGAGGTACGCCTTGCCCTCCTTCTGGTAGCGCGGGAACAGGAACCGGCAGAGGTCCACGACCTTCTCCAGGAACGCCTGCGTCTCCTCGCGCTCCAGCACGTACCCGGACACCTTCGGGTTCTTGCCCGTGAGCCCCTTGAGCTCCGGCACGAAGTACGGGTTCGGCAGGAAGCGCACGTCGAAGACCAGGTCCGCCTGCGGCGGCACGCCGTACCGGTAGCCGAAGGACATGATGGACAGGCTGGGCCCCGTCGTGGGCTCCGGGCTGAAGCGCCCCTGCACCATGCGCTTCAGGTCGTGCACGTTGAGCGCCGACGAGTCGATGACCTGGTCCGCCAGCTCCCGCAGGTCCTTGAGCGCCTCACGCTCCCGGTGGATGCCCTCCGCCACCGTGCCCTCCGGGGCCAGCGGGTGACGGCGGCGCGTCTCGCTGAAGCGGCGCATGAGGCTGTCGTCGCTGGCGTCCAGGAAGAGCACGTCCACCTGGTGGCCCGCGCGGCGCACGTCCGCGAGCACGCGGGGCGCGTCCTTGAGGAAGACGCCCTCACGCGCGTCCATCACCAGCGCCATGCGCTCGATGTTGCCGCCCCCCGCCAGCTCCGTGAGCTTGGGCAGGAGGAGCACCGGCAGGTTGTCGATGCAGAAGAAGCCGGCGTCCTCCAGCGCGCGAATGGCGGTGGACTTACCGGAACCTGACATGCCGGTGATGACGATGATCTGCTTCGCGGGGGCGGTCACTCGACCTCTTCTCCCAAGGTGCGGCGCATCGCCCCCTGGGCGATGGCTCGATTGAGTCGCTCGGCGAACTCTCGCGCCGAATGGTGGCCCTGAAGCTTCAACAGTTGGTTGCGCGCGGCCACCTCCACGATGGTGGCCATGTTGCGTCCAGGACGCACCGGGACGACCGACAGGGGGATGTCCACGCCGACAATCTGCAGGTGCTTGTCCTCCACGCCCAGGCGGTCGTACTCCTGGTGCGGATCCCATTCCTGCAGCTCGATCACAAGCTCAATCTTCTTCTGCTCCCGGACGGCGGACACTCCGAAGAGGTCCTTGATGTTGATGATGCCCAGTCCGCGAATCTCCATGTGGTGCTTGATGACCGGGTTGCCCGCGCCATAGACGGCCCCCTTGCGCCGGGTGACGTCCACGATGTCGTCCGCCACCAGCCGGTGGCCGCGCATCACCAGGTCCAGCGCGATTTCACTCTTGCCGATGCCGCTCTTGCCCAGCAGCAGGATGCCCACGCCGAAGACGTCCATCAGCACGCCGTGCAGGCTGCTGGACTCCGTGAGCGCGTCCTCCAGGAAGCTCTGCACCCGCTGGATGAACTCGCTGGAGAGCAGCGGCGTCTTCATCAGCGCAAGGCCCGCCGCCTCGCAGGCGTCCACCAGCGCGCGCGGCACGTCCAGCGCCTTGGTGACCACCACGCACGCCAGGTCCTCTTCGCTGAAGAGCTTGGCCAGCGAGGCGTGCTGCGCGTCCTCCGGCAGGGTGGCCAGGTAGGAGATTTCGGTGTTGCCGAAGACCTGGACGCGGTGCGGGTGGAGGTGCTCCGTGAAGCCCGCCAGCGCCAGGCCGGGCTTCTGGATGCGCGAGGAGTCCACCGTGCGCGCCAGCCCCTGGGTGCCCGCCATCAGGGTCAGCCGCAGGTCGTGGCCCTGGTCCTCGAGGAGCTGGGAGATGCGAATGGATTTCATCGTCAGGACGTGGATATCACCCACCGGCCTCCGGAGGTGAACCGCACCGTGTCCGCCGTCCCCCCCGCCTCCCCTACAACCGCCCCCGGGGGCGGTTCCGGAGCTCCAGGCGAAGCCCCCTTCGAGCGCCGGCTGGGCCTCCTCCTGCTGGGGGGCGTGCTCGTGCTGGGCGCGGCCCTGCGCCTGTACCGGGCGCTCCACGACGACGGCATCTACTGGCCGGACGAGGTCTACCAGAGCCTGGAGCCGGCCCACCGCCTGGTCTACGGCTATGGGCTCGTCGCCTGGGAGTTCGTCCAGGGGGCCCGGAACTGGGCCCTGCCCGGGCTGGTGGCGGCGGTGCTGGGGCTGGGGCGGATGGTGGGGCTGACGGACCCGGCGGGCTACCTGTCCCTGGTGAAGGGCTTCTTCGCGCTGGTGGGCGCGGCGACGGCGTGGGCCACGTGGCGGCTCGCCCGCGCGTGCGGGGCCTCCACGCTGGCGGCCTCCGGCGGGGCGGCCCTGTTCGCCCTGGCGTCCGTGCCGCTGTACTTCGCGCCCCGGGCCATGAGCGAGAACGCCTCCGTGCTGCCGGTGGCCCTGGGCCTGGCCCTGGCGCTGCCGCGGGCCGCGTCCCGGCGCGCGCTCGTCACCGGCGCGTCCCTGCTGGGGCTGGCCGTGCTCCTGCGGCTGCAGAACGGCGTCTTCTGCGCGGGCCTGGTGGCGGTGCTCCTCTGCCGGCGCCAGTGGCGGCAGGCGGGCGTGGCGCTGGCGGTGCTGTCCGGGTGGGCGCTGGCCTTCGGGCTGCTGGACAGGCTCACCTGGGGGCGGTGGTTCCACTCGGCCATCGTCTACCTGGACTTCAACGTGGTGCAGGGCAAGGCGGCCCAGTGGGGCACGGAGCCCTTCGAGTACTACCCGCGCGTCCTGCGCACGGCCATGCCGGTGCTGACCGTCTTCACGGCCGCGCTGGCCGTGCTGGCCGTGCCCCGGGCGTGGGGGCTGTCCCTCCTGGCCGCGGCCTTCTTCCTCCTGCACGCGAACCAGCCGCACAAGGAGCTGCGCTTCCTGGTGCCGGTGCTGCCGCTGTTCGCGGCGCTCGCGGGCGTGGGGCTGGACTCCGCCCTGCGGCTGCTGCGCGGCGCCCCGGCGAGGGCCACCGCCACGGTCGCGGTGGTGGCGGGGGCGCTCCTGTCCGGCGCGGGCGCGGGCGCGCTCACCTTCGGGGACGTGGGCCAGTACGAACGCGTGCGCCCCAGGGACAGCGCCTGGGACGACCAGGGCCCCGTCAACCGGCTGCTGGAGGCGGCGGGCCGGCGCGACGACGTGTGCGGCCTCAAGGTGGAGGCGGTGCACCTGGCGTGGACGGGGGGCTACAGCTACTTCCACCGGAAGGTGCCGCTGTATCCCCACACCGGCCCCGGACGGGACTCCGGCCGCTTCAGCCACGTCATCACCCGGGCGGGCTTCGAGGGCGCGGGCACGCTGCTGGTCCAGGACGGCCCGCTGGCGCTGGTGAAGCTGCCCGTGGCGGACTGCACGCCGGACCCCGGCTACTCGTGGCGACTGCCCTGAGCGGGACAGTTGGGACACGGAAGACCCTTCCTGCGCCACCTGCGGGTTGGTAAGCCACGGCCATGCCCGAATCCGACTGCCTCTTCTGCAAGATTCGCGATGGCCTCATCCCGGCGAAGGTCGTCTACCAGGACGAGAACTGCCTGGCCTTCGAGGACATCAACCCCCAGGCCCCCACCCACGTGCTGTTCATCCCGCGCAAGCACATCCCCACGGTGAACGACATCACGGTGGAGGACCGGGAGCTGGTGGGCAGCATCTACATGGGCGCGGCGAAGGTGGCGCGCGAGCGGGGCTTCGCGGACACGGGCTACCGCGTGGTGATGAACACCCAGCGCGACGCGGGCCAGACGGTGTTCCACATCCACCTGCACCTGCTCGCGGGCCGCACCCTGCACTGGCCGCCGGGCTAGCCGGCTTCCGGGCTGGCTTCCGGGCTGGCCACGGGCCGTCCGCCCCGGCGGAGTGACACGCGCTCCGGGGCGCCGGGTGCTAGCGTTCCCGGGCGCGCGGCCCGCCCTTCTTCCAGGGTGGGCCCGCCCGTCATGTTCAGTTCCCAGTCGTCACCCCAGTCCCGCCGTGCCTACTCCCGCCTCGCCGTCCTGCTGGCCTCCGTGGCCGGCGTGGTCAACGCCATGGGGTTCGTGGCGCTCGGCTCGCATGCGTCCCACATGTCCGGGAACATGGCCATGCTGGGCGAGTTCATGGCCCAGGGCCGCTGGGACACGGCGCTGCTGCCCGCGCAGTTGATGGCGCTGTTCGTCGCGGGGGCCTTCTGCGCGACGGGGCTCCTGGATGCCTCGCGCCACCGCACGCGGGGCCGGCACGTGGCCGCGCTGCTGCTGGAGGTGCTGGTGCTGGGCGGCGTGGGCGTGGGCATGGCGTCCATGCCGGGCACGCGCGCGCCGGTGCTGCTCTGGGGCATCGCGTTCGCCATGGGGCTGCAGAACGCGCTCGTCACGCGGGTGTCCGGCGCGGTGGTGCGCACCACGCACGTGACGGGGCTGCTCACGGACATCGGCATCCAGTTGGTGCAGATGCTGGCCTGGGTGCGCGACGGCATCCGCGGCGAAGGCGCGATGGGGCTGTGGAGCCGCGTGAGGGACCTGCCCTCCGCCGTGCAGTTCGAGCGCACGCGGCTGCACCTGGGCCTGGCGCTGGCGTTCCTCGGGGGCTCCACGCTGGGCCCGTACCTGTTCCTGCGCCACGGGGCCGTGACGCTGGCGCTGCCGTGCGCGGTGCTGGGCGTGCTGGCCGCGCTGGACGTGCGGCTGACCGTGAAGCCCTCGCCGCCGCCCCCCGACGGGCCGGGCCGCTAGGGCGACGCGGGCTGGACCACGGGCGGCACGGACGGGCTCCGCGGGGCCACGGGCGCGTCCGCGACGTTCGGGTCGGCGACGGCGCGCCCCTGGTTCATGGGACGCAGTGCCTGGAGCACGCTGCTGCGCTCGTCCGTCCAGACGTACTCCGGCTCGCCGCGCAGCACCAGCCGGCGCACGCGCGCCCGGCCCTGGTGGAAGGTGGAGCCCCAGAAGAACTCCGGGTCCCGGCTCAGCAGCATCCACGAGCTGGCCACCGCGTCGCCGTCGCTGTCGCGCGCGACGAGCGCCGCGGCCAGGCCGGAGGCCCGCGCGTGCGCCAGGCTGATGGGCACCAGGTCCAGGTGCTGGTTGCTGATGTGCAGCGCCAGCACGCCGTGCGGCGCCAGGTGCTGGAGGTAGAGCGCCACCGCCTCCTTCGTGAGCAGGTGCACCGGGATGGCGTCCGAGCTGAAGACGTCCAGCGCCAGCACGTCGAACTGGCGCGAGCCGTGCTCCAGCTCCTTCTCCAGGGAGATGCGCGCGTCGCCCTCCACGACCTCCACGTGCGCGGGCGTGTCCGTCAGCGTGCTGAAGAAGCCACCCTGGCCCCGGGCGAGGTCGATGATGTCGGGGTTGATTTCATAGAAGCGCACGTCGTCCCCGGCGGCCATCAGCGTGGCGCTGTTGCCCACGCCCAGCCCCAGCATGCCCACGCGCAGGCCGGTGGGCAGCCCCAGCGCCTGCCGCCACCGGCGCTGCTCCGCGAGCGCGAGCCCCAGGCCGGCGTCCTTCGTGTAGTACGCCGTGGGGAGGTTGCGGCGCTCCGGGCGGATGTACTGCCAGCCGTGGGTGATGGCGCCGTGGCGCAGGACGTACTGGTGCTGCTGGGGGTCGTTGGGCGACAGCTCCAGCACGCGCACCACGCCAAAGAAGTTGCGCGCGGCGAAGCGCACCCGCCCCAGGTCGGAGAGGACGAGCACCGGCAGGTGCACCGCCACCCCCACCAGCAGCGCCCCGCGAAAGAGGCGCTGCCCGCGCGCCACCGCGGTCTCCTCCTTCGGCTTGCGCATCAGCCCCGCGAAGGCCACCGCGCAGCACGCGGCCAGCGCCAGCGGGTGCTCCCAGTAGGTGGTGAAGAGGGCGGGCGCGACCAGGTTGACGAACACGCCGCCCAGCACGCCGCCCACGGACACCCAGAGGTAGAAGGCGCTCAGGTAGCGCGGGGCAGGACGGCGCCGGTACAGCTCGCCGTGGCACACCATGGCGCCCGTGAAGAGGGCGGACGCGTGGAAGAGCACCTGCCACCCCAGGCCCAGCGCGGGGCCCTCCTTGTGCGCGTACGTCACCAGCACCACGGAGGCGATGAGCCCCACCGAGTACGGCGTGCGCGCGTAGAAGGACTCGCGCGAGAAGGCCAGGATGAAGGTGATCAGGTACACCGCCAGCGGCATCACCCACAGGAAGGGGCCCGCCGCCACGTCCTGGGAGAGCTTGTTCGTCGTGGCCAGCAGCAGCACCGACGCGCACGTGCTCAGCGCCAGCCACGTCAGCGTGCGCCCCACGCCCGGGCGCAGGGACGCCGATGCCGTGGAGTCCTCTTCGGAGACCGCCTCCGCGCTCGCGCTCGTGGAGGACTCGGGGGCGTACGTCGCGGGGGCTCGGCGCAGCAGGTCCCGGGCGCAGGCGAGGATGCAGAGGACGAAGAGGACGAAGCCCGCGGCCCAGCCCCACGCCTGCGCGCTCCGGCCCACCCAGGGCTCCACGAGGAACGGGTAGCCCAGGAGCGCCAGCAGCGAGCCCGCGTTGGAGAGCGCGTAGAGCACGTAGGGCGAGCGCTCCGGCCTCGCGCGCGCGAACCACGACTGGACGAGCGGGCCGGTGGTGCTGAGCACGAAGAAGGGCAGGCCCAGCGTCGCGGCCAGCATCCGCATCAACCGGAGCACGGGCAGGTGGTCGTCCGCGGGGCGCCAGCCGTCCCCCGGCGCCAGCGGCGAGCCCGTCCACGAGGCCCGCGCCGCGAGCGCCGCCAGCGCCACCACCAGCAGGCCCAGGTGCAGGGCGACCTGCGCGCGCGGGCGCAGCCGGGAGGCCACCGCGTGCGCGTACGCGTAGCCCGCGAGCAGCACGGCCTGGAAGAACAGCATGCACGCGGTCCACACCGCGGGCGTGCCGCCGTACCACGGCAGCGCGTAGCGGCCCGCCAGCGGCTGGACGCCGAAGAGCAGGAAGGCGCTGGTGAAGATGGCGAGCGCGTAGCGCACCATGCGGCCTCGGGGGCGGGGGGAAGACGCACGGCGTAGGGGTCCCGCGCTCCGGGTGTTTCCCGCCAGGGCGACAGTCTTGTCAACACGGGCACGTCCCGGAGCCCGGCGAGCGACCGGGCGAGCATCCGTCGGCGTGGGTGGGTGGCCCCGGGGGACAGCGTTCCTAACTTCCCGGACGGACAGGCGCGGGGTTGGTCGCGCCCGAGGGGGAACACATGACGGGCTTCAAGCGCGCGGTGGGGTTGGGACTGCTGGTGGGTGGCGCCCTGGGAGGCTGGGGCTGCGGCAAGGAGTCGCCCCCGGAGGAGACGCGAGCGTTCCAGGACCCCGTCCAGCTCCAGCACCGTTCCCGCGCCGAACCGGCTGGAGAAAGGGCGGGCAGCCCGCTGCGCGACACCTCCAGTGAGGAGGGCGGCGGCAAGCCCTACAACAGCAACAGCCGGAGCTCGCTGGGCGGCGGCACCGCGGCCCCCAACCGGATGGAGGGGAACACCGGCCTGGGGCAGCAGACGGGCGGCAGCCGGGAGCTGGGCACGGGGCTCGCGGAGAGCTACCGGGGCACGGCCTCGGAGGGCACGGGCGGCTCCGGGCTCGACGCGGGCACCGGTGGCTCCGGGCTCGATGCGGGCACGGGCGGCTCCGGGCCCGGCGCGGACAGGGAGATGATGGACGCGGGCACCCGGCGTTGAGGCACGCCCCTGGCGAAGGCGTCCTCGCGGGCGCCTAGTAGTCCTGGCGGCGCTTTACGACCTTCAGTTGTTCGTGCAGGTCCTTCACCTGCTTGAGGGTCGGCGTCTCACTGCCGCCCACGATGAAGTCGTCCGCCAGCTTGTCGAACAGGGTGCACTGCATCGACATGGCTTCGCAGCCGTGGTTGTTCTTGAGCGTCCGGAAGAGCGCCTTCGTCTGCGTCCATTCCTTCTCCAGCTCCGGGGGGAGGCTGCTCTCCTTGACGGGAGCGCGGACCGGGGCGGGGGGGCGCTTTCCGGGGCGGGGCGGCGCCGCCTTCTTCGCGGCGGGAGCGGCCGTGCCTCCCGCTGGCGCGGTCGGGGAGAGCAGGCCGTCCGGATCCAGCTCCGCGGTGTCCGGCCCGGTGGGGGCCTGCGCGGACTCGGCGGACGGCGACGTGGACTCGGCCGAAGCGGGGGTGGGCGCCGTGGCCACGTCCTGGGCGGGAGGCGTGTCCTGGGGCGGACGCCCGCGCGCGGGCCGCGTGGGAGGCTGCTGCACCGGGGTGGGCGGAGGCGGCGTCAACGTGCGCGACTGCTCCAGGCCCACGGCCACGCGCAGTTCGGGGACGAAGTAGAGCCCCGCGCCCACGATGGACAGCGCGACGACCATCAGCAGGGTGAACATCAGCGCGGAGCGCAGCCCACCGCCCTTGCGGACCGGCGCGGGCTCACGCCGTGAGGCGCGCGGCGGCTCCGAAGGCTCCGGCCGCACCGGCATGGCCTTGCGCCGGGTCGCGTCGTCGCGCGTGGCGCGCGCGGTGGACGACTCGTCCGGATCCGCGGCGGGCGCGGGGGTGCGGGTGACGGCGCGCATGCTCGACGCGGTGCTGGAGCGCGGGGGCGGCGTACCTGGCGACGAACCGCGCACGGCGCGCCGGGAGCCCGTGCGGCCCCGGGACGGAGCGGTGGGGCCGGTGTCCGCCTCGCGCTTGCTGGTGGATGAGGAGGTCTCGCGCAGCAGCGCCTCGTCCAGCACGACGCGGGCCTGGGGCTCCTCGCGGCGCGAGCCACGGGGCATGGGGATGCGCGGGTGCGTGTCCGCGTCGCCCTCGCGCGCGACCAGGGCGTCGTCCGGCTCCGCGGAGATGTACGGCACGCTGGAGTCCGCCTCCAGGGCGCGGACATCCACCGAGACCAGGTCCTCCGAAGGCCGCGTGTCCTGCATCGTGGGCCGGGGAGCCGGGCCGGCGTCGAGCGGCTCGGAGTCGAGCGAGTCCGCTTCGGCGTCGAAGGAGAGTGAAGGGCCGGAGGACTGGATGGAGGGCACCTGGATGGTGGGCGCCGCGTGCGACGGCAGCGGCACCTGCGCCGGCACCGGCCGGCTCCCATTCGACGGCGTCGTCACGCCAGGGCGAGAGGACGGCAGCGACGGCATCGCGGCCGTGGGGCGCTGGCCTTCCGGGATGCGCGCCTCCACGGCACGCGCGGGCTCGGAGGCACGGGGCGCATCGAAGCCGCGAGACGCATCGGCCCCCCGGGGCGAATCGAAGCCGCGCGACGACTCCGACGCATCGAAGCCACGCGACGACTCGGACGCCCGTGGCGCATCGAAGCTGCGGGACGGCTCGGAAGCACGAGACGCATCAAGGCCGCGAGACGACTCGGCCCCCCGGGGCGCATCGAGACTGCGGGACGGATCGGACGCGCGGGGCGCATCGAAGCCACGGGACGACTCGGTCCCCCGGGGCGCATCGAAGCCACGCGACGACTCGGACGCCCGTGGCGCATCGAAACCATGCGACGACTCCGACGCGCGGGGCGCATCGAAGCCGCGCGACGACTCGGACGCCCGTGGCGAATCGAAACCATGCGACGACTCGGACGCGCGCACCGGCTCGTAGCTCGGCAGGGGCTCCGACTCGCGAGCCGCATCGAACGGGGACGACGGCGCGGGGCGGCTGCCGTTCGACGGCGTCGTCACTCCCGGGCGCGCCGACGCCAGGGACGGCATCGCGGCGGTGGGGCGCTGACCTTCCGGGATGCGCGCCTCCGCGGCGCGCAGCTCGGCTCCCGCGGAGCGGCCCCCCTCGGGGAGGGGCTCCGGCCACGGATAGTCGCTCTCGGGGAGCTCCTCGTCGTCGAACGGGTCGTCCGGCGGTGGCGGCGGCTCCATGAACGGCAGCGACTCACCCGCCGATTCGAACCGCCCCGGTCCGGAGTCGAAGGAAGGCATCGGCGGAGGCGCCACCGGCCGCGACGCATCCGCCGGCACGAAGGGCACGGGCCCATCCGCGGGCCGCACGGCCATCGGCGGAGGCGGCACACCCCGCGGGCCCACCGAGTCGGAGAAGGGCAGCGAAGCGCCCCGCCCTCCCGCGTCCGCGTACGGCCGCGACACCGGCACGTCCGGCACCGGCGGCGCGTCACGCGACGGCAACCCCGGATCCGCGTACGGCAACGACGTGGCGCGCGGCGCGGTGGGCTCCGCCTGCGGTTCGGAGGCCGCCAGCGCGTCCGCCCGGGGCGCGGTGGGCTCGCCCGTCAGCGGGGCCTGCGCCTCCAACGCGCGCTCCGCCGCGGTGCGGATGGCAGGCAGCCCCTCCAGGATGGTGGGCCGCTCCATCGCGTCCTGGCGGACCTCCACCGTGGGCGACGGCTCCGACGACGCGGGGCTGGGCCGCATCTTCGCGCGGGCCGCCTCCTCCAGCGCCTCCACCGGGAACGCGGGGCGCGTGGACTCGTCCACCACCACGCCGGGGCGCGTCTCACCGTCGTCGCGCGCGCCGCCGCCGTCCTCGCGGCTCCGGGGCGTGGGGTGGAAGGACAGGGGCTCCACCGGACCATCCAGGCGGATGGTCTTGGGCGGCAGCGCGGGCGCCTGCATCGTCGGGCGCGGCGCGGGGCTCAGCGACTCGTACGTGCCGCTGCCGCGCACGTCGCGCGACACCTCGCGCAGGGACGACAGCAGGCGGCGCTCGGACTGGTAGTCCGCGGAGAACAGGTCGCGCATGAACTTGCTGACGCTCTCCGGTCCCGCGCTGGTGTCGATCTCCATCAGGCACGCCTGAAGACGCACCCGGAAGTCCTCCGCCGTCTGGAAGCGCTGGCCCGGCTCCACCGCCAGCGCCTTCGCCACCAACTGCGACACCGTCGGCGGCGTCAGCGGCTCCACCTCGCTGAGCGGCGCCACCTTCGGGTTCGCCACCGCGGACATCAACTCGCCCGGGGGCAGCGCGTCGAAGGGGTTCTTGCCGGAGATGAGCTCGTAGAGACACAGGCCCACCGCGTACAGGTCGCTGCGGCGGTCCACCGGCTGGTGCCGGGCCTGCTCGGGCGACATGTAGAGGAACTTGCCCAGGATGATGCTGGGGTTCGTCTTCGCCGCAGACAGCCGGCTCTTCGCCAGCCCGAAGTCGATGACCTTCACCTCCCCCTCGTAGGAGATGAGGATGTTCTGCGGCGAGATGTCCCGGTGGACGAGCTTCAGCTCCTTCTCTTCCTCGTCCCGCTTGCGGTGCGCGTACGCCAGCGCGTCCAGCACCCGGCCCATCACATACAGCACGAAGGTCAGCGGCAGCGGCGTCTGCCGGTCCCGCACGCGCGCGGCCACCTTGCGCAGGTCCTTGCCGTCCACGTACTCGAGGGCCATGTAGGCCTCGCCCTCGTGCACGCCCATGTCCAGCACCTGCGCGATGGAGCCGTGCCCCAGCCGCACCAGCGTGCGCGCCTCCCCCACGAAGCGGTCGACGAAGTCCTGGTCCTCCGCGAACTGCGGGAGGATCTTCTTGATGACGCACAGCTTCTCGAAGCCCTGCGCGCCCTCCAGGCGGGCGAGGTAGATCTCCCCCATGCCGCCGGTGGCCAGGTGCGACAGGAGCGTGTACCGGCCGAAGGGTTGCGGCCGGAAGGGCCGCAATCGGGCGGGCTGGTTCGAAGAGTTCATGCGGTGCGGGGGTCCACCACGGAAACCGCATTGAACCCCGGGCAGGGGGCCCGCTTCAACCCGTCAACCGGCCGGGCCGGCCGCCTCACCGGATACCGGGGTTGGTCAGCATGCCCATGTCCTCTTCAATCACCTCGAAAACCGCCACCTTGTCGCGAGGCGGCCGCACCACCCGCTCGCCCAGGGGCATCACGTCGAAGCGGGCCCCGGTGGCCGCCAGCAGCTTGCCCGTCATCAGCACCTGGCCGGGCGCCGCGGTGGAGGCCAGCCAGCCCGCCACGCCCATGCCCTCCCCCACGGCGCTGTACTCCGTGCGGGACTCGGTGCCGATCATCCCCACCAGCGCCTTGGTGGAGTGCAGCGCGATGCGCAGGTCGCACCGCTCGTCCTGGGGACGGCGGGCCATGCCCCGCTCCCAGTCCGCGCGCAGGGCCAGCGCCGCGCGCACCGCGCGGACCGCGTCGTCACCCTTGGCGTAGGGCACGCCGAAGAGCGCGCGCATGGACTCGCCCAGGAAGCCTTCGACGGTGGCCTCGAAGCTGAAGACGATGCCGCTCATGCGCGCGTGGAAGTCGTTGAGAAGCTGCGTGGCCCGCGCCGCGCCCAGCCGGCCAATGACGGCGCCGAAGTCCGCCAGCTCCGCGTGCAGCACGGTGAGGTTCTTCTCCTCCAGGCCCGGCAGCTTGCCGCCCGTGCGCTGGGCCTCGGCGGCGCGGCGCTCGGCCACCTCCGGCGAGTGGTAGCGCTCCAGGTTGCGCCGCATCCGGTCCGTGCTGGAGCCGTCGCGCACGGCGAAGCGCTGCACGCCGCTGGCCACCAGGTGCGCCACCGCGGTGCACGCATCCAGCATCAGCTCCAGGCTGGTGTCGCCCCCGCCGGACACGTTGACGTAGAGCACGCCCGCGAACGGGGGCTCCGTCCCGATGGGGATGCACAGCACGCGGTCCACGCCGTACATGATGACGCTCTCGCGTCCGGCGAAGCGGCGGTCGTCCTTCACGTCGCCCACCGCGATCGCGCGGCCCTGGCGGAGGGCCTCGTCCACGATGGCGTCCGACACGGGCACTTCGCCCTTCGCGAGCCGCCCCCGGTGGCGCACCGCCGCGGGCACCAGCGGCCCGGTGGCGTGCTTGAGCAGCACCACCGCCGTGGTGGCGTCGGTGCGCTCCAGGAGCCGGTCCATCGCGGACTCCAGGAACGCGGTCAGCGTGCGCGCGGTGGCCAGCGCCTCCGCGGCGTGCACCAGCAGCACCAGCGTCTCATAGGACACGCGCGGGCTGGCGATCGCGGAGCCCGCGGGCACGGGCGAGGGACCGGAGAACGCGTCGTCGAACGGCAGCGGCCCCACGTTGTCCAGCAGGCGCAGCACGTCCGCGTCCTTGACGTTCTTGGCCATGAGCACGGACGGGCCCACGTCCGTGCCGTGCCCGAAGCGCACGACGCCGCCCGCGCCCAGGTCCATCATCTCCGTGGCGGCGTTCTCCACCGTGTGCGGCTGGCGCACCGCCAGGGTGTTCTCCCCCAGCGCCACGGTGTCGCCCGCGTTCAGGTGCTTGCTGCCCTGGAGCGGCGAACCGTTCACCCGGCTGCCGTTGCGGCTGCCCAGGTCCTCGATGCGCAGCACGTCACCTTCGACGTAGAGCCGCGCGTGCCGGCGCGACACCAGGTCGCCGCCCAGCACGATGTCGTTCTCGTCCGCCCGGCCGAGGCTGGTGACGCCCTCCGGCAGGTCGTACGACGTGTCGAAGTAGCCGGGCCCGTTGATGATGATCTGCCACATCGGGCGCAAGACATTACACGACCTCCCAATCTTCCGAGAGTCCGAGACGCTTTCCCGTGGAGGACGGGCGTCCAGCCGAGTCCCCGGCAGCCCTCTCGCGTCGCGTCATACCCGGGGGTCCCGCCGGATGCCGGGGTCGGAGTTCACCTGGGGCGGTGGATGGACGGGGCGTCACCCACGCGCAGCGTGCGGAACGCGGGGGCCCCGGAGCACGTCCCACCCGCCTCCCCGGCTTCAGGAGGCAGGTGGGGCGCGCGTGTTCACGGCACGCCGCCGTCAGGGAGCTGGCCGTTCACCACCGCCAGCGCGTCCAGGTCGAAGCCGCCGGACGTGCCGCCGTAGCTGTTGAGCCCCGTGTCGGTGATCCGCACGAAGCGCGCGCGGTGGAGTCCCACGTCCGCCAGGTCGAAGCCGTCTCCGCCCGCCACGGCCGGGTCGGTGGCGGACACGCCGTTGTCCGGAGCCGAGTGCACCGGGTGCGTGCCGGCGCAGCCCGGGAAGCCGCCGTCCTTGTCGGTGGCGGCGCACGGGAAGTCGAACCAGGTGACGCCGTCGTCGCTGACGGACACCTGGGCCGGCTCCGCGAAGATGTCGCCGCCCACCTTCTGGAAGGCGTTCTCGAAGACGAGCAGGTCCACGCCCGGGCCATCCACCGCGAACAGGTCGGTGAACTCCAGGGTGATGGAGCCGCCCCGCCCCAGCGACAGCACGTCGAGCGAGCCGGTGTACTGGCCCGCGCCCACGGGAGGCCCGAGCACGACGTCCGGGAGGCGGTCCTGCCCGAAGCCCGCCGAGTCGCCGAGCGTGTACGCCGTCACCCGGTCCGCGAACGGATCCACCGGCCGCGAGCCCGCGTCGGCGCCGGCATCCGTCCCCGCGTCGAAGTCCGTCCCGGCATCGGAGACGCCGGCATCCGCGAGGGTGCCGGCATCCACGATTTCGCCCGAAGGCGGCGGGGCGTCCTCGGAGTCGCCCGAGCACGCGCCCAGGGCCAGCAGCGCGCCGAGCGCGAGCAAGGGACGCTTCATCACGGGCCCTGCCGGATGCGCACGAGGCGGCGGCCGTTGACGTCCTTCACGCCCACGAGCAGGTCCGCGCCCAGGGACGACAGCAGGTCCACGGACGTGCACGCGTCCGCGGCGTTGAGCACCGCCACGCGCGTGCCCACGCTGATGGGCTGACCGCCGCCCAGGCCGGGCGTGAGCGAGAAGCGCGACACGTCGGTGACGCCGAAGCCCGTGGCGCCGTAGGCGCCGCGCGCCAGGGCCACGCCGTTGCCGAAGCTGGCGGCGGCGTTGAAGTCGGAGCCCACGTCCACCTTCGGCTCGTTCGTGAGCACCACCGGCGTGCGCGACGCCAGCGCCTCGCCCAGCTTGGTGCTGGACACGGCGTAGGCCACGTTCACGTACGTGTCCGGCTCCGAGTAGCCGAACACCGCGATGCCGTTGTCCGCGACGGCGGTGAAGCCGCTGCCGCCCACCTGCGCCGGGAAGTCCGCCACCTTCACGGCGACGTAGGGCTTGGCGGAGGTCACCAGCGCGTAGACGCCCAGGCCGTCCGTCACCGTGTCCAGGCCGCCGCCATTGACGAAGAACGCGTCCGTCGTGCCCGCGGCGGTGTAGTTGCCCGGCGCGTTGAGGTAGAGCGCCGCGTCGCGCCCGGACGGATCCACCACCGCGACGGAGCCCGGGAAGCCCGCGCCGGACTTCGTGTAGCCCGCGAGCAGGCGCGTGCCGTCATAGGCCAGGAAGTAGGACGGGTAGGTGTCGGCCGCGCTGGCGCGGTCCGCGGGCGCGAGCACCGTGTCGAGCGCGGCGGTGCCCAGCGTCACGTCCGGCCAGGTCCCCAGCGCGAAGAAGTCGCGGCCCGTGGCCGTCGTGCGCAAGCCGAAGAGGGAGTGCGTGGGGCCGGGCGTGGACACCACCGCGACCACCTCCGGGGACAGCTCCGCGGACTCCGCGACGCTGAAGCCCGACTGGAGCTGGAGCGTGCCCAGCACCTGCTCGCGAGGCAGCGGGGCGCAAGCGACCGTCCCGCCATCCGTGCCCGCGTCCGTGCCGGTGCCACCGTCGGGCTCCGTGCCCGCGTCGGAGCCCGTCCCCGCGTCGGTGCCCGCGTCGACCTCTTCGATGTCGACGGTGACCTGGGTGCACGTCTCCGCGACACAGGCCCAGGCCTTGCCCTCCGCGGGCGTGCCCTTGTCGCGGCAGTCGAAGGTGTCCACGCACTCACTGCCGCAGCCCGTGCCGCCCAGCACCACCGCCAGCAGGGCGCCCATCCACGCCGCGCGCTGGCCCTTCGTGCCCATCCGCTTCATGTCGGTCCGCATCGCGTCCTCGCTCCTGGCCTTCCCGCCCGGAGGCGGAAAAAGGCGTTGCCCTGGCGGGAGGCTGCGCGGACGCAAGGCACCGGACCGCCAGGCGCGTGCCGCGCCCTGGAGGCCTGCCTTCGCCGTCAGCTCCCCGCGGAGGTTCCGGTCTGTCGCCGGGCCCTCCGTGGGGAGGACGCCGGGTCGTCGCCAGGTCTTCGGACTCGCTGAAACGGTGTTCGTGCGAACGCTGTTCCTGCTTACCGCTGCGGGGCAGTCCCGGACTCACACCGGGTTCCCTGGAAGCCCTCACGCCCCATGGCGTGAAGGCATCGATGACGGGGCGGGACTATGGCGACCCCGGGGCAAAGTCAATGCGGCGTGGGTTCGGCGCGTCGGTCGCGCATCAACACGTAGCGCCGCGTGCTGCCGTCCACGACGACGGTGGACACCACGCGCCAGCCCTCGCCCCCCAGCCGCTGGAGCTCCACGAGGTCCTCGTCCGGGCTCTCGCGCTTGACGAAGGTGTACTCGTACGCCGGTGGCGGCGGAGGCGCGGGCGGCGGCACTTCCTTCCGCGGCGCCGCGCGGGACGTCTGCGCCCAGACCGCCGAGGGGAGAAGGAACGGAGCGGCCGCGCCGAGCAGGACGCCCAGCAGCACGAGGAGTGAGGCGGAACGACGGTTCATGGATGCGCACCCGGGGGAGGGACAGCGGGCATCTAATGCCGCCACCCCCACCCCGGAAGCCTCCAGCGGTCCGGACTCGCCGTATGGACGCGCGAGGCCACCGGGACCGTCCGCTGGAGAACGGCCCCGGTGCTCGTGCGCGACTACGGAAGCTGCACGCCGTTCACCACGGCGACGGCATCCAGGTCGAAGCCGCCGCTGGTGCCCGCGTAGCCGTTGGCGCCCGAGTCGCGGATGCGCACGAAGCGCGCGCGGGTGAGGCCCACGGCCGCCAGGTCGAAGCCGTCCCCTCCCGCCACGGCCGGGTCCGTGGCCGGGATGCCATTGTCGGGATGCGAGTACACGGGCGTGACGCCCGCGCAGCCCGGGAAGTTGTTCGCCACGTCGGAGGACGCGCACGGGAACTCGTGCCACGTGACGCCGTCGTCGCTGACGGCCACCACGCCCGTCTCCGCGAACGGCTTGCCGGAGGGCTTGATGAACGCGTTCTCGAAGACGAGCAGGTCCACGCCCGGCCCGTCCGTGACGGCGATGTCCGTGAACTCCAGCACGATGACGCCGTTGCTCCCGAGCGACAGCACGTCCAGCGAGCCCGACGACGCGCCATCCCCTTTCGGCGCGCCCAGCACGATGCCCGGCAGCAGGCCCTGACCGAACCCGGCGCCCGCGCCCGGAGCGAAGGACACGACGCGGTCCGCGAACGGGTCACCCACCAGCGGCTGGTCCTGGAGGGAGTCCCGCAAGTCCTCGCCGCCGCACGCCACGGAGAGGAGCGCGGTGAAGCCCAGCGCGAACGACCTGGGAAGAAGGGTCTTGTTCATGGGCGCGCTCACCGGAGCTGAGGGGCCTGCTGGATGCGGACCAGGCGCGCACCGTTCTTGTCATCGACGCCGACGAGCAGGTCCGGACCGATGGCGGTCAGGCCAGTCACGCGCGTGCACTGGTCCGCGTAGACGAGCACCGGCTGGCGGGCGCCGACGGTCACGGTCGCGCCGGCGTCCGTCACGGTGAAGGCGAAGCGCGAGACGTCCGTGCCGGCGAAGTTGTAGTCGGGCGGGACGTAGTCGCCGCGGAGCACGGACACGCCCTCGCCGTGGCCCGAGGCGGCGACGAAGTTGGAGCCCACGTCGAGCGCGGGCGCATCCGCCACGGCGAACGGCGTGCCGGACCTGAGCGCCTCGGTGATGGCCGCCGGGGCCACCGCGCGGCCCTCGTTGAGGAAGGTGTCGTCGGAGAAGTAGCCGATCATCGCGACGCCGTGGGTGGACACGGCGGTGAAGCCGCTGCCGCCCGTCTCCGGCGGGAGCGTGCCCACCTTCAGCGCGGTGAACGGCGAGCTGTCCGTCTTCAACGCGTAGACGCCCAGACCGGCCGACACCGTGTCGAGCCCACCGCCGTTGATGAGGAACGCGCCCGGGACGACGCCCGCGGAGAAGTTGCTCGGCGCGGAGACGTAGATGGAGCTGGCGGGCACGGCGACGTCATACACGCCCACGGAGCCCGGGAAGCCTCCGCCGGACTTCGTGTAGCCGGTGAGGACGTGCTGGCCATCCGTCTCCACGAAGGGGCTGAGGAAGAGCGAGGTGGAGGGGCTCCGGTCGGAGGGAGCGGCCACGTCGAACAGCGGCGCCGCGCCCAGCGACACCTGCGGCCACGTGCCCAGCGAGTACAGCGCATGAGGGCCGGAGGAGCCGTCCGACACCACCGTGTAGAGCGAATACGTGGGACCGGGCGTCACGCCCACCGGGCCCGCGGCGGAAGGAAGCGACGCGGCCTCACCGGCCACGAAGCCCGCCTGGAGCTGGAGCGTGCCCAGCTTCGGGTCGTAGGTCGCGGCCGCGCACGGATCCGAGCCTGCATCGGTGCCCGTGCCCGCGTCGGTGTCCGTTCCAGCATCCGTCGTCGTACCAGCGTCGGCGCCTGTGCCAGCATCGGTGCTCGTACCTGCGTCGCTGCCCGTGCCCGCATCCGCGCTCGTGCCAGCATCGTCGGTCGCTCCAGCATCCGCCGTCGTACCGGCGTCGCTGCCCGTTCCGGCATCGTCGGTCGTTCCAGCATCCGCCGTCGTACCGGCGTCGCTGCCCGTGCCCGCGTCGGTGCTCGCACCGGCATCGGCCTCCGTGCCGGCATCCGGCACGGTGACGGACGTCAGCTCGCACTTGCTCTCAACGCAGGCGAAGCGCTGTCCCGCGGGAGCGGCGCCCTGGTCGCGGCAGTCGAAATCATCGACGCACGCATCGCCGCAGCCCGCGCTGGTCAGCGCCATCGCGAGGGTCGTCAGCGCCCACGCGAAGCCCTGGAGTCCCCGCCCCGTCAACATCCGCTCTGTCTTCATCCGCGACTGCTCCCTTGCATCGCCCCCACGGGCGAGGTGAATCCAAGGGGCATGGACGGAGAGCGGACCGCGCACGGGGGACACGTCAGGACACGACACGCCGCGCGAGCGGAAGACCTCCGTCACCTCCCCTCGGAGGCTCCGGTCTGGCCATGCCCGGAGGCATGGGTCGTGGCAGGTCTTCGGACTCACAGGCGCGGGAGGCCCTCATCGGGTCACCCACCTACTGGCCGTCGCTTCCCAGCCCACTCACGGGCCAGTGCTTGCGAGGACGGCGTTCGTTCCTGCTCACCGCTGCGGGGCAGTCCCGGATTCACACCGGGTTCCCTTTAAACGCCGCACCCTGCGGATGCGGCGTACCAACGACGGGCGCTGGAGTATGGCGGACAGCAAGGCTTGTCAATACAAGCAGGGCCAATGCCTCACGGCACCGCGACGATGTCGATGGCATTGGAGATGCCGCGCCGGGGATCCACCGGACACGCATCCAGCGCCGGGCCCGCCGCCTGCGGCGTGGAGTTGCCGCGCCGCTCGACGAGCTGGCCGTCACGCACCTCCACCACGAACACGCGGCCCGCGTTCACGTCCGTGACGTACACGGCATTGCCCACCACCGCGAGCCGCCCTCCCACCGCGAGGTCGCAGCCGCTCTCCGGCCCTCCGGTGCAGCCCGGCGACAGCGCATACGACGCCACGGGCCGGTCATCCTTCACCAGCACCAGCCCCGTGGCCCGCACGGCCTTGGCGCGGTAGCCGCCCGCGGTGTCGAATACCGCCTCGCCCAGGCAGCTCACCACCAACTGGTCGCCCACCGCCTGCACGTCGCCCGCGTTGAGGCAGTCCTTCGCGCCCAGGTCGATGGCGTGCACCCCACCGTCCGCCGGGTCGATGCGCGCGAGCATCCCGGGCCCGTTGGGCAGGTAGTCATTCGCGGGGTTCAGGTTGGTGAGCGCCACGTACACGCCCGCGTCCACGGACACCGCCGCGTAGGGAAGCGCCATCGTCGTCCCGCCGTCGAAGGACTTCAGGTCCAGACCGGTGAGCGGAACGGTGTCCACGAGCCGGGGCTTCTCCGGGTCCCTCACGCTGACGCGAGCCACGGCGTTGCCCTGCTTGAAGTCGGAGCCGGCCGTGCCGAACAGCGGGATGTAGAACGTGTCGCCGCGCTTCGCGATGACCTGCGGGCTGGTGTTCGCGCCCAGGTTCACCTGCCCCACCGTGCGCAGTCCCAGCCCCCCGCCCTGCGCGGCCCCCTCCCGCTTGAGCACCTGGAGCGTGTTGTTCGCCGAGTCGAGGACATACACATACGGAGGGTCCACGAGGATGTCATTGGGCGAAGCCGCCACCGCGCCCAGCGAGTCCTCCTCCGCCACCGTCCCCAGCGCCCCCGCGGGAGCCTGTGACAGCACCGAGCGCGCCGCGTCCGCCGCCAGCACCACGCCATCCCACGCCGCCAGCGCCTGCACGCCCGAGCCGAACTGCCGCCGGGGCCCCATCCGGTCCGTGCCCGCCTGGATGCCCACGAGCTGTCCGTTGGTGAAGCAGGCCGCCACCACGTCATACATGCACCAGCCCGAGTGGCACGACTGCACGTCCGGGCACACCGCGCCGCAAGCGCCGCAGTTCAGCGGGTCGCTCGCGAGCACCACGCAACTGTCCCCGCACCGCTCCGCGCCGTCGGAGCATCCCTCGCGGCAGGTGCCGGCCTGGCAGACCTGGCCGGACGGACACGCGGCGCCGCAAGCGCCACAGTTCAGCGGGTCGCTCGCGAGCGCGACGCACGCCTCACCACACGTCTGCGTGCCCGGCTGGCATCCGCACACGCCCGCCTGACACGTCTCCCCCGCGCCGCACGCGGTGCCACACGCGCCGCAGTGCGACGGGTCGCCCTGGAGGTCCACGCATTCGGCGCCGCAGACGCTCAGGCCGGAGGTGCACAGGACCTTCTCCTCCGGGCAGCCGGTGAGGAGCGCCGCCGCCACGGCCGACAGCAGCAGCGCGAGCCGCGCATCAAGGAGGGGACGCGACATGGGAGTCCTCGGAGGGGGCAGGGTCGAGCGCCACGGAGAGCGTCACGTACGCGGCGCGGCCGGGCAGCGGCATGCCGGTGTAGTCGGCGGTCCGCGCATCGAGCAGGTTCTTCACGTCGAACGACACGGTGAGGTCCGGGCGGCGCAGGAAGGTGCTGGAGGCCCCCACGCTCACCCAGGTGCGTGAAGGCAGGGACAGGCGCGCCTCGCCCACGCGGTTGATCAACTGCGCGGACTGGACGAGGACCTCCGTGCGGCCGTTGAGCCAGTCCGGCCCCACGCGCAGCCGGCCCACCCACTTGTGGCGAGGGCGGTACGGCAGCTCCTTGCCGAAGTAGCGGGGGTCGCCGTAGCGGTTCTGCGTGCGGGTCCACGCGTAGCTGCTGGTCGCGGTGAGCCACGCGCGAGGCCGGGCCTCCAGCTCCACCTCCGCGCCCCACACGCGCGCGGCGGCGAAGTTGTAGGGCTTCGCGAGATTCGGCGGGTACAGCTCGTAGGCGATGAGGTTCTCGTAGACCGCCGCGAAGCCGCCCGCGCTGGCGCTCCAGTGCGCGTCGTGCCACAGGGCCGCGGCGTCCACGGACAGGGCGCGCTCGGGCTTGAGCTCCGGGTTGGGCAGCAGCAGGCCCTGCCGGATGTAGAGCTCCAGGAACGACGGCGCGCGGTGGGACTGGCCCGCGTTGGCGCGCACGCCGAAGCCATGGCCCAGGTCCACGCTCGCGCCCAGCTTGGGCGACAGCAGCGAGTAGTGCCCCACGCGCTCCACGCGCACCGAAGGCACCAGCTTCAGGCGCTCGGAGAACAGGGACAGCGAGTCCATGGCCATGACGCTCGCGCGCCACCACGACGCGGCCTGGCCGCCCACGGCCTGCGTGACGGACTCCGATGAGCTGGCCAGCGTGACGGCGAGCGCGTTGCGGCCCAGCACCGCGCGCCCCTCCACCTCCACGCCGCCCACGGTGTAGTGCTGCGCGCCAGAGTCCACGCCCGTGGTGCCGCCGGTGACGTCCAGCCAGTCGCGACGGAAGAAGCCGCGAGCACTGCCCTCGCCCGTGTCACCGAAGGGCCTTGCCCAGCGAGCGCCCAGCGACAGGCGCGTCTGGTCCTGGCGGCGGGACTCGGCGGGGTTCTGCACGGTGCCCGCGAGCGCGCGGTCCTCCAGCGACAGCTCCGCCAGCACGTCCACGCGCCCGCCGCCGTCCAGCCCCTGGCGGTACTTCAGGAGCGCACCGCCACCGCGCGCGTCATTGCGCGTGCGCACCTCCTGCGTGAGCGGGTTGTCGTCCAGCGCGGGCAGCTCGTCCACGCGGTAGCTGAAGTCGCCCTGGGAGCGCCCGCCATGCAGCAGCACCAGCGCCTGACCTTCGAGCAGCGCGCCCGACGCGGCGACGTGGGCCATCACGGTGTCGAAGCTGCCGTAGGTGACCTCGCCGCTGGAGAGGAGCCGTGACGAGGGCGCGCGGGTGACGAGGTTGACCGCGCCGCCCAGGCCGCCCGCGCCGTAGCGGGCACCGGCCGCGCCGCGGAGGATCTCCATCCGCTCCAGCAGCGCGACGGGGATGAGCGACAGGTCCGCGACGCCGCCCGCGCCGTTGAGCGGGATGCCGTCCAGGAACACGAGCACGCCATTGGACGACGCGCCGCGAACCACCAGGCTCTTGCTCTGTCCGTACCCGCCGGAGTCCTGCACGACGAGGCTCGCGGATCCGCCGAGCAGCTCCGCGGTGTCGCGCGCTTCGCCCGCGCGCTCGCGGACGTCGATGACGGTGATGGCGCCGGTGGGGTCGCGGCGCCGGGCGGAGTCGGCGGGGGCTTCGGGGACCTCCCTGCCGATGACCTCCACGGTGGGGAGGACGAACTCAGGGAGGGGGGTCTCGCCATCCTCGGGCGCAGGCGTCTCCTGCCCGGCGAGGGCCTGTGCCTGGAAGCCGAGCGCCAGACCGACGACGGTCCGGGCGAGAAGCGAGCGCCACATGCTCCGCCTTCCGCTCCCTCCGTCGAAGAGAGAAGGCCTCACGGCAGCACCGCTGCCGCACCCCTGGGCAGGTCTCCTGGCTGACAGGCTCCAGACCTGGGCGCACGCTGCGCCCTTCTGGAAGGAACCCTCCACCTTCCCTTCGCGGGAGCGAAAGTGGTGACAGCCGAGGCTTCCGGCCCTGGACCTCAGGGCAACCCGTTCACAGTGGCGGGACCGCGCCGGACTCGCACCGGCTTCCCTCTTGAAGGCCCGGCATGGGCACCCAAGGGCCCGGCCGTTCTAGGAGGTCACCCCAGGCGCGTCAAGGCACGGCCCGTGGGCGCTGCCCGTGAGTGATGTCCCACTCCCACGGGCGCGGGTGTCCAAGGGGACATGAACGCAAACGCCTGGAGCTGGAGCACGGTGGGGATGTTCCTCGTGGGAGTGGGCATGCTCGCGCCCACGCCAGCGCGCACCTGCATCGCGCCCGACTGCGAGCAGGGAGTGCGCTTCCCTCTCCCCGGGGACGGCGGCGTGGTGCCCGCGAACGTCCCCGGGCTGGTGGCGATACCGCCGCTGCGGGAGAGCGTGGATCCATCCACCGTCCGGCTGCTGCTGCCGGATGGAACGCCGGTGCCCGCGACCGTCACGGCGGGCGCGCACGAGACCCAGGTCCTGGTCCCGGACGCACCGCTGGAGCCGGGCACCCCGTACCGCATCGAGGCCAAGGGGACCTGTGAACGCCAGGGGCCCCAGACCCGGTCCGTGACCTTCACCGCCGGTCCAGCCCTGCCCCTGCCCACGAATATCGGCACCCTGACGGCCGACACGCCGGGCTGGGGATATTTCCACGTGTACGGGGACTCGACGTGTGGCGCCTGGGAGGAGATGGGGACCTCCACCACGCTGCGCTTCACGCCGTCGCCGGAGCTGGTGCCATTCCTGCCGTGGGTGCATTGGACGCTGGAGGTGGACGGCGAGCCGTGGTCGTCCGCGAAGCACGGCGTGCTGAACTCCACGGGTGAGGACACCGTCGAGTCGTATCGCGCTGAAAACATCCGGCAATTGCTCTTCCTCTACACGTTCTGCGGCTACCCGAGCTGCCGTATGCCGCCAGAAGGCGGCCTCAAGCAGGGCCGTCACCGGGCCACGCTCAAGGCGACGCTGGAGCACGCGAACCTCACACTCCCCCCGGTGAGCGTGGACTTCGAGCTGAGCTGCTCGGCGAGGGGCGCGCTCGCGGAAGGCCACCCACGGGCCCAATGCGCGGACGGAGGACCCTGGGCTGGCGATGACGCAGGGACCGTGGACGAGGATCCGTCTCCCGTGCCAGGCGACTCCAAGAAGGGCTGCACCCAGGCGGGAGGAGGTTTGACGGTGCTGGGCCTGCTCGCCACGCTCCGGCTCTGGAACGGCCGGAGCTGCGCTAGGGGCTTCGACGCGGTCGGACGCCGCGCACGATGACTTCCCGTCCTCTGGGCTTCCGCTTCGACCCACGAATCGTCGCGACCCGCCTGCTCGAAGCAACGCCCACGTCGCCTCCTGTCCTGATTTCGAGCCTCGCACGTGCGGACTCGATCGCACGGTGGAGACGTTCCTGGAGGACCTCACGCGGAGGCAGCTCCGTCAGGTACTCAGCGACATGGATTCCTCGTGCGTCGAGATCGAGGTACTCGACCGTCTCGCGCTTCTTGCCCGCGCACAGGATGATGCCGAGCGGAGCCTGCTCGGCAGGCTGGCGCTCATGTCGATCGAGCCACCGCAAGTAGAGCTCCATCTGACCGGAGTCCGAGGGCTTGAAGTCGCCGATCTTGAGCTCGATGGCGACGAGCCTCTGCATGCGCCGATGGAAGAAGAGCAGGTCGAGGTAGTAGTCATCGCCGTCGAGCGTGAGGCGCTTCTGTCGCTCGACGAAGGCGAAGCCCACGCCAAGCTCCAGGAGAAAGCGCTCGATCTCACGGAGGATGGCTGACTCGAGATCCCTCTCGCTATAGGTGTCGGAGAGTTCGAGGAAATCGAGCATGTACGGGTCTTGGAACACGAGCGCGGGCGTGAGTTCCCCCTTCTCACGTAAAGACGCGAGTTCATCACGAATGAGCTCCTCCGGCTTCTTGGAGAGAGCCGTGCGCTCGAAGAGCATGCTGTCGATCTTCTGGCGAAGCTCGCGCGTACTCCACCGTTCGACGCGGCACATCTCGGCGTAGAACTCGCGCTTCAGCGGGTCGTTGAGTGGAATCAACAGGGTGAAGTGGGTCCACCCCAATTGTCGCAGCAGTGCTGCGACAATCTGCGGGTCGGGAAAAACGGTGGCGAACTGGACCATCCGGCGCAAGTTCTTCTCGCCGAAGCCACGTCCGTAGCGGGTCTCCAATTGTCTCCCCACCGCGGAGACAATCTGGCCGCCGTATTCCGCGCGCTGCCCACCTGTCACTTCGGTGAGAACGCGACGCCCCATTTGCCAGTACAGCTTCGTCAACATGGCGTTCGCGGTGACCGCGACTTGCTGACGAGCATCCTCGATCATCGAGCTGAGGTCTTGAACGAGCATCGAAACCTCCTGGTCGCTGGGCGCGCCCCCAAATAGCTCTCGCGAGAGTACAGGCGTGCCCGCGGTGCTGCCTCCCTTCTTGCGCGACATCATCATGGCGGTTCCTGGAAAGGTGTCGCAGCGGGGGGTGGAAGGTTCATGGTTCCAACGCCATGCAGCAGTGGTGCCGCTGCGCCTGATGCGAGTCCAGAAGCCGGGGTGTCCTCAGCAGGTCCCGACTCTTACCCCTCAAGACGCCCACTGGAGCATCCGCGCCCATCCCCGCGCGTGGACGCCGCGCGCGCCGCCGCACGGTGCGCTGACTCCGCTTCAGAGGCGCACGCCGCTGGCACGCGGGCTGCTCAAGCCCGGACGCGACCTCAGGCGGTCGAGCCAGCGAGGTGCCCGGGCCGTGGTGGCGCGGGATTCTGAAGGGGGAAGCGTGTCGATGCTGATGGCGGGGAAGCGGTTGGCGGTGTTCTCCATCCGCGAGGGCAAGGGCGGGAGCATCTGGGTGCGCGCGGGCAGCGCGTTCGTCAACAAGGACGGTTCGCTCAACGTCCTGCTGGACGTGCTGCCCCTGGACGGGAAGCTGCACGTGCGCGAGGCCGCGGAGAAGCGCGACTCGGCGGCCGGCAGTCGCTTCGGCGGCGGCGAGCCCTCGCTGGAGGCGGGCGTCGGGGGCCACTCGTGAGGTGGGCCTGGGCCTGGGTGTTGGGCTGCGTGCTGATGGGGCCGGGGCGTGCGGAGGCCGCCAGCCCGCGCATGCAATACGTGGGGGTGGTCAACCTGAACGAGGCCACGGCGGCGGAGCTGGACCTGCTGCCGGGCGTGGGTGAGAAGGCGGCGCAGCGCATCCTCGAGCACCGCAAGAAGCGGCCCTTCGGTCGCGTCGAGGAGCTGGTCCGGGTCAAGGGCTTCGGCAAGAAGAAGTTCCTCAAGCTGAGGGCCCACCTGGCCCTCACCGGCCCCACGACGCTCAAGAAGGAGCAGGTCCCCGCCGGGTCGCCGCCGGGAAGGGAGGCCAGCGTCACGAACCCATGACAAATACAACCATCGGTTGAGTCAGGCTCAGGAGGGCCGCCATCCCCAGGTCCCGGCATGCCCCGGGATGGCGGCCTTCCGTTGCCTCCCCAGGCCTCCAGCCGGGCGGCCCCGTCCACCTGGGAGCACCCCTTCCGGATTTTGCTGGAACGCCCAGGCCGACGCGCTAGGACACGCCCACCTTTGGAACACAACGGAAAGACAGGGAGGCCGGAGGTGAGGGAGGATGCGCCCATGAAGGACACACAAGCCCCGGAGTCGATACCAGGCCCGGAGGGCAGCAGGTCCCGGGGTTCGCAGCAGCATCAGCAGCAGTTGGGTGAGGTGCTGGAGTTCATGCGCCTGCTGTGGGCCGTGGACCATGGCCTCCAGTCCACGTCCAAGCGGATGGAGTCCACGCTGGGGCTCACCGGCCCGCAGCGGCTGGTCATCCGGCTGGTCGGCCGCTTCCCGGGCATCACCGCTGGCACGCTCGCCAACATCCTCCACGTGCACCCCAGCACGCTCACCGGCGTGCTCAAGCGCCTGGAGAAGCGCGGCCTGCTGGAGCGCAAGTCGGATCCGCTCGATGGCCGCAAGGCCCTCTTCGCGCTCACCGACGCCGGCCGCGCGCTGGACATCCCGTCCGAGGGCACCGTCGAGTCCGCCGTGCAGCGCGTGCTCGCCCGCCTGCCCCGCGACCGCATCGTCTTCACCCAGGAGGTGCTCAAGGCGCTCGCCGAGGAGCTGGGCGGACTCTCCGCGCCCCTGGAAGACGCGCAGCCCCGCCCCACGCCTCCCGCCGAAGGCTGAGCGCCCCCCCTGCCCTCCCACCGTCCCCACCGGGCGGGGAGGGCCCGGGTCCCCCTTCCGCGTTGTCCCCAGAACCCTGCTGTCCACCCCTCCTTCGTGCGGCGGACACAGGCGCCCGCCTTTCTGTCCTCCGCCCCGGCGATGCTCGCGCGAAGACGGCGGGAGTGCGCCACAATTGGGAAATAGCCCGCCCCGCCCGGGGTTGGCTCGCGACCGACGAGCGGACAAGCCAGCGTGAACCTCGAGACACCGCAGAGCCCAGCCCCCGAGCTGCCGCCCCCGCCGCCTCCTCCAGCCCCGCCTCCCCGGGACCGGGCCGAAGCGCGCTCCGGAGGCGTGGCGGAGCTGCTCGCCCAGGTGCGCGCCCGCCAGCGCCGCCAGCTCTGGGCCCAGGGCCTGCTGCTGGGCGCCGTCGCGGCCCTCGTGCTCCTGTTCGCCACGGGCCTCCTGGGCCGGGCGGCGCCCGGGCTCGCGCGGTCGCTCCTGTGGCTCGCCCTGCCCGTGGGCGCGGCGGTGGCGTACGTGTTCGGCGTCGTGCTCGCGCACCGGCAGGTGGGCGACGACACCCGCACCGCCCGGCTCGTGGGCCAGCGCCGGCCGGAGCTGTCGCTGGACGTGCTCGCCGCGGTGGAGCTGTCGCGCGAGCGCCGTGAAGAAGCCGGCTGGTCCCCCCAGCTCGCGGACGCGTTCCTGCGGCAGATGGACGAGCGCGCCCGCACGGTGGACGCCGGGCTGGTGGTGGACCGCCAGCCGCTGCGCCGCGTGGCCATGGCGTGCGGCGGCGCGGTGCTGGCGCTCGCGGTGCTGATGTTCTTCGTGGGCGGCCGGTGGGCCGCGGGCTGGAAGCACCTGCGCGAGCAGGCCGCGCGCCCGGAGACCGCCGCGCAGGCGGAGCCCATCACCGGCGACATCGAGCTGACGTACCGCTACCCCGCGTACACCGGCCTCGCGCCGCGCACCGTGCCCGGCACCAACGGCGAGGTCAGCGCGCCCGCCGGCACCGAGGTCGCGCTGAAGACGCGCTCGGACCGCCCCGTCGAGCGCGCGGAGGTCGTGGTCAACGGCCAGACGCTGCCCCTCACCGTCACCGGCGGCCGGGAGCTCACCGGCAGCTTCGTGGCGAAGCAGGGCGGCCACTACCACTTCGTCTTCTACGGCGCGCGCGCGAAGCCGCTCGCGGTGGGCCCGGACATCCCCCTCAACGTGGAGGCGGACAAGGCGCCCCAGGTGACGCTGCTCATCCCGTCCACGGAGATTGAGGTCGACCCCGGCCAGAAGGTGACGCTCAAGTACGAGGCCACGGACGACTACGGCCTGTCCGGCCTGGCGCTGGTGTACCGCATGCCCGGCGCCAAGCAGGAGACGCGCGTGAACCTGCCGCGCGAGGACAGCCGCCGCAGCCGGGGCACCTTCAACTGGGACCTGGGCCCGCTCAAGCCCGCCCCCGGCGACCGCATCACCTACTACGTGGAGGCGAAGGACAACGACGCGGTGGAGGGCCCCAAGAAGGGCGTCAGCCGCACGCAGACCCTGCGCGTCTACAGCGCCGCCGAGCACCGCCGCGCCGCCCTGGAGAAGGCCGAGGTCCTGTGGGGCCGCCTCGTGGACCACCTGGCCGACCGCCTGGAGGGCCCGGACCGCGCGAAGCAGAAGGACGCGGCCGCGGTGGAGACCGCGAAGTCCGTGGACACGAGCGGCCAGCAGCTCGCGGACGACTTCCGCGCCCAGGGCGCCGAGCTGTCCCGGGAGAAGGACGTGCCCAAGGAGATCGTCTCCGCGCTGCTGAACATCGGCGGGGAGCTCAAGCGCAGCGTCAGCACCACCTCCGACTTCCGCCGCCTGTACCTGCGCACCCAGCGCGCGCGCGGCGAGGACTGGGGCACCGGCACCCGGCTCACCGCCGTGGTGGAGGACGAAATCGAGGGCCTGGAGCGCGACATCCTCTACCTGGAGTCGCTCCTGGACCGGCAGAAGCTGGAGGCGCTCCAGGAGCTGACGAAGCAGTTGGCCAACGAGCGCCGCGACCTGTCGCGCCTCATCGAACAGTACAAGGCCAACCCGGACGAGGGCGCGCGCGAGCAGGTGATGCAGCAGATCCAACAGCTCAAGTCGCGCATCCAGGAGCTGATGCAGCGCATGGCGGAGCTGCGCAAGGGCATCCGCGACGAGCACCTCAACGCCGAGGCGCTGTCGGAGATGATGCAGCAGGAGGACATGCAGGGCGCCATGGATGAGGTCGAGCGCCTGATGCAGGAGGGCAAGGCGGACGAGGCCCTGGCGAAGCTCCAGGAGCTGGGCATGCAGATGGACGAGATGCTCGAGTCCATGGACAAGTCCCAGGAGGACTTCGGCGCGGAGCAGTACCCGGAGCTGGCGGAGAAGTTCGGCAAGTTCATGGACGACCTGCAGGGCACCATGGACGAGCAGCAGAAGGTCGCCGAGCAGACGCGCGCCCTGCGCGACCAGGCCCGGGGCCAGAACCGCGACCGGCTCAAGGAGAAGGGCCAGGCCCTCAAGGACGAGCTCGAGCGCAAGCTGAAGCAGGTGCAGGAGGACTACCAGAAGCTCGACCCGGCCCGGCTCAACAGCCGCGCGGCCCGCCCGCTGGAGGAGGCCCAGTCCGAGCTGCGCAACGTGGAGAACGCGCTCAAGGTGGACGACTTCGACCTGGCCGCGGAGGCCGCCGCGCGCGCCGAGGACGCCGCGCGCCAGCTCTCCAGCATGGGCGAGCAGCAGCGCCAGTTGGATGAGATGTTCGGCAACCCGCCGGAGGTGCGCCAGCAGTCCGCGAAGATGGCGGAGCAGCTCAAGAAGGACGCGCGCGACGTGGCGGACGTGAGCCAGCAGTTGCAGAACCTCTTCCCGCCGCCGGGCTCGCAGTTGTCGCAGCAGGAGAAGCAGCAGCTCCAGCAGTTGGGCCAGCGCCAGCAGCAGTTGGAGCAGCGCGCGCAGGGCCTGCGCCAGCAGATGGAGGACATGGAGCAGACGGCGCCGCTGTTCGGGGAAGAGGCCGGCCAGCAGATGGATGAGATTGGCCAGCGCATGGGCGAGGCGTCCCAGCGCATGCAGGGCAAGGACCCGGGCCGCGGCTACGGGGAGCAGCAGGCCGCCATGGAGGGCCTCAAGCGCTTCCAGCAGCAGATGCAGCAGAGCCAGCAGGGCCGCAAGGGCGGCCGCGGGCTGCCCATGCCCATGGGCTCCGGCCGCCGCCAGGAGGGCAACGGCCGCAACCCGCAGGACAAGGTGGAGCTGCCGGACGAGGACGCGTTCCAGGCGCCCCGCGAGTTCCGCAAGGACCTGCTGGACGCGATGAAGCAGGGCGCGCCGGAGAAGTACCGCGAACAGGTGAAGCGCTACTACGAGGAGCTGGTGAAGTGAGCCGCCACATGCACGCGTCCCTCAACGGCCTGGGCGTCCTGTGCGCCCTCCTCGTCGCCGTCTCCACCGCCTTCGCGCAGCCACCCGACGCGGCCCTCAAGGAAGAGGTGAAACAGCGGCTGGGCAAGGTGGAGCAGTCGCTGGACGACTGGGACGTGGGCGGCGCCCGCCGCGAGCTGGCCGAGGTCGAGAAGCGCGTGCCCTCCGAGCTGGAGCCCCTGAAGTACTTCCAGGGGCGCGTGGCCTTCGAGGAGGGCCAGTACGACGACGCGGTGACGCTGCTCGAAGGCGCCAACATCGAGGACAAGCCGGGCAGCTACCTGCGGCTGGCCAAGGACACGCGCGCCATCGTCAAGGACCACCAGAAGGCGGAGTCCGAGCACTTCATCTTCTTCTACCCGAAGGGCAAGGAAGAGGTGCTGGTGCCCTACGCGCTGGAGACGCTGGAGGCCATCCACCGGGCGCTCGCGGAGGACCTGGGCTGGACGCCGCCGGGCAAGGTGCGCGTGGAGGTGGTGAACAACGCGCGCGAGCTGTCCCGCGTCAGCACGCTGACGGAGAAGCAGATCCGCACCACGGGCACCATCGCCATCTGCAAGTTCAACAAGCTGATGGTCACGAGCCCCAAGGCCGTGGCGCAGGGCTACGACTGGCAGGACACGCTGGCGCACGAGTACGTGCACCTGGTGGTCAGCCAGTTGTCCCACAACACCGTGCCCATCTGGCTGCACGAGGGCCTGGCCAAGTTCCTGGAGTCGCGCTGGCGCGGCAAGGGCGGCCTGGCCATGACGCCGTCCACGCAGGCGCTGCTGGGCAAGCGCGTGAAGGAGGACAAGCTCATCCCCTTCGAGAAGATGCACCCCTCCATCGCCATGCTGCCCACGGCGGAGGACGCGGCCACCGCGTTCGCGGAGGTGTTCTACGCCATCGACTACATCCACGGCACCCAGGGCACCGCGGGCCTGCGCACGCTCTTGCAGGAGCTGAAGGCGGGCCAGCCGGACAAGAAGGCGGTGGAGGCGGCGACGGGCATGCCCTTCCCCCTCTTCGAGAAGACCTGGCTGTCCTACGTGAAGAAGCAGCCTTTCCCGCAGGAGCTGGTGCCGCGCGACGACCGCGTGGTGCTCAAGGAGGACGCCAAGGGCGCGCAGAAGGACAGCGAGAAGAAGGGGCGTGAAATCTCCTTCGGCGGCTTCTCCGAGGTGACGGAAGTCCCCGCGCGCAAGTTCGCGCACCTGGGCGAGGTGCTGCGCGAGCGCAACCGCGTGAAGGCCGCCGCGGAGGAGTACGCGCGGGCGCACAAGCTGGTGGGCGACAAGTACGAGTCGGTGTCCAACAAGTTCGCGCTCGCGCTGCTGGAGCTGCGCCGGTTGGACGAGGCGGAGGCCGTGCTGCGCGGCTCGCTGCGCATGCACCCGGGCTCGCCCTCCACCAACGTGCACCTGGGCCGCATCCTGCTGTTCCGCAAGGACTACCCGAAGGCGAAGACGGCGTACCTGGAGGCGCTGGCCTCCGACCCGTTCGACCCCGAAATCCACGTGGCCCTCACGCGCATCCACGGCGCGCTGGGCGAGACGGCGCTCGCGTCCCGCACGCGCGTGGCCGCCGCCAACCTCACGGGCCTCAAGCCGGACGACGTGGACCGCGCCGCCCAGGCCTTCCTGCGCGCCGAGGACGAGCTGTCGGAGACGAAGAACGTCCCCGCCGGCACGCCCGACGCCCCGAAGGCCGCCCCGAAGCCGGCGCCCGCGCCCGCGAAGTAGCCCTCCTCCCCGGCGGCCAGCCAGCCGACGAGGAGGACGGGATGGCGCTCCCAGACAGTCGTGTGGTGCTGAACGTCCGCTCCCGGTCCCGGGGTCAGTGGCGCTGTCCACTGGCGCACCGGCCCGTGGGCGCAACGTGAATTGGCGCACGTCCCCCTTCCCACCCACCAGGTCCAGCGTCGCGCCCTGCTCCAACGTGCGCCGCGCGGACCCGGGTGTGTCCGGTCCACCGACGTGTCCCGCCTCACTTCCGAGGCCCTGAAAAGGAGCAGCACCCCATGAAGCGCACCCTGAACGGAGTCACCCTCGCCGCGGTCCTCTTCACCGGCGGCGTCTCGCTGGCCCAGAGCGCCGCGTCCCCCACCCCCGCGCCCGGCGCGAAGACGGCCGCCGCGCCCAAGGGCACGGTGGAGTTCAAGGGCTTCGTGGTGCCGGCGGATCCGAAGGCCTTCCTGGAGCGCCTGCACTACATCAACCAGTCGGAGATCAAGCAGGCCGAGCTCGCGCAGAAGAACTCGCAGAACCCGGACGTGCAGAGCTACGCCAAGATGATGGTCGACTCGCACACGACCGCCGACCAGAAGGTCATGGACTATGCGAAGTCACAGAACCTGAAGCTGGCGGAGATGCCCAAGCCCGCCAACGACATGGAGAAAAAGGCCATGGCCGCGGACAAGGCGGACATGGAGAAGCTCCAGGCGCTGAAGGGCGCGCCGTTCGACTCGATGTACATGTCCGCCCAGGTCGGCGCCCATGACGCCGCCATCGGCAAGGTGATGGCCGCCCAGCACGGCATGGGCGCCACGGGCGAGCTGGCCACGCTGCTCACGAACCTCAGCCAGGAGCTGCCCAAGCACCGTGACATGGCCTACCAGACGCTGGGCAAGCTGGACGAAGCCATGGGCGTGGGCGGCGCCGGCATGCAGGGCGGCACCATGGACCACGGCTCCATGGGCGGTGCGACGAAGACGAAGTAATGCAGCCGGTGTGAAGCGCGGAACGCCTCCCCGGAAGTGCATTCACGGGAGGCGCCCTCCGCGTGCATAGTGCCGGGCCATGTCACGACTGATTGCCCTGGCCTCCTGTGTCTCCGTGCTGCTCCTCACCGGCTGCTCCAACAACGCCGACGCCATCTGCGACCGCCGCAAGGAGTGTTTCGAGTCCGACCTGGACACCGGCAAGTGCGCCGAGAAGATCAGCGCCTGGGAGGATGAGAAGGAGAGCGAGCAGGACGACCGCCGCGCGCGCACCGCGGAGTGCTCGCAGTGCATCTCCGACCGCACGTGCGCGGAGGTCATCTCCAGTTGCATCGACGACTGCTTCGGCATCCCCTGAAGCCCAGCGCCTCAAGGGATGCCTTGCTGGACGCGCGCTACTTGCGCGTCCAGCGGTCCAGCCAGCCCAGCACCTCGTCGTGCCACTGGATGCTGTTCCGCGGCTTGAGCACCCAGTGGTTCTCGTCCGGGAAGTACAGGAAGCGGGACGGGATGCCGCGGCGCTGGAGCGCGGTGAAGGTGGCGATGCCCTGCGTGTCCACCACGCGGTAGTCCCTACCGCCGTGGATGACGAGCATGGGCGTCTTCCACTTCGCCACCTGGTTCACCGGGTTGAACTTCTCGTACGACTCCGGCTTCTCCCAGGGCAGCCCCTTGTGCTCCCACTCGGGGAACCACAGCTCCTCGGTGTCGTAGTAGGCGGCGCGCTCGTCGAAGATGCCGTCGTGGTTCACCAGGCACTGGAAGCCGTCCGCCCAGTTGCCGGCGATCCAGTTGATCATGTAGCCGCCGTAGCTGCCGCCCAGCGCGCACCGCTTCGTCTTGTGGATGAAGGGGTACTTCTGGAGCGCGGCGCTCAGGCCCTTCTGCAAATCTTCCAGCGGCTTGCCGCCCCAGTCCCCGGCGATGGAGTCCGTGAAGGCCTGGCCGTAGCCGGTGGAGCCGTGGAAGTCGATCATCACCGCCACGTAGCCGCGGCCCGCGTACACCTGCGGGTTCCACCGGTAATGGAAGTGGTTGCCGAAGCTGCCCTGCGGCCCGCCGTGGATGAGGAAGGCCAGCGGGTACTGGCGCTTCGGGTCGAAGTCCACCGGCTTCACGACGTAGCCGTGCACCGTCTCGTTGTTCCAGCCCGGGAAGCTGAACTGCTCGAAGGCGCCGAACTTCAGGCCCGCGAGCGCGTCCTTGTTCACCTGGGTGAGCTGCCGCGCGCCGGTGCCGTCCGCCTTCACCGCGTACAGGTCCGCAGGCGAGTCCAGGTCATCCAGGGCGTAGACGACCTGGCCGTCCGCCGCGGGCTGGGCGCCGTCCGCGCTGCCGCCCTGGGTGAGGGCGCGCGCCTTGCCGGTGGCCACGTCCAGGGCGAACACGGTGTTCTGCCCCACGTCGTTGGCGGTGGTGTAGAGCGTGGCGCCGTCCTTGCTCCACGCGAGCGAGCCGGCCGAGCGGTCCCAGTCCTGGGTCAGCACGCGCTCCTGGCCGCCCGGCCACGTGCGCAGGATGACGCGGTAGCGGTCGGCCTCGTAGCCGGGGCGGGACATGGCCACGTACGCGAGCGTCTTGCCGTCCGGGCTGAACACGGGGCTGGTGTCCGTGGCGCGGTTCTTCTCCGTGAGCTTGCGCGGCTTCGTCTTGCCGTCGACGGGCGCGAGGAACAGGTCCAGGTCGGTGGACCACGACTCGGTGGGGCCCACGTCGCGCGCGGCGAAGACGATGCCCTTGCCGTCCGGGGTGAAGGTGAACTCCTCCGCGCCGCCAAAGGGCTTGCTCGGCGCGTCCGCGTCCATGCCCTTCATCACGTCTACTGCCGTGCCGCCGGCCACGGGGACGACGAACAGGTGCGAGCGCGTGCCGTCCTTCCAGGTGTCCCAGTGGCGGGCGAAGAGCTGCTCATACGCGCGGCCGGTGGTCTTCTTCTTGGAGGCCTCCGCGGCGCGCTGGGTGTTGCACGCCAGGTCCGCGCAGTCGGGGCGCGCGTCCAGCGCCACCGCGAGCTGCTGGCCGTCACGCGACAGCGCGAAGCTGTTCACGTCCAGCGGCAGCTTCGTGACGGGGAGCGGCTCGCCGCCGTCCACGGGCAGGCGCCACACCTGCGAGGAGCCGCCGCGCGACGACAGGAAGAAGAGGCTCTTGCCGTCCGGCGCCCAGACGGGGTCGCTGTCGCTGCTCGGGTCCGTGGTGAGCTGGCGCGGCGCCGAGCCGTCCAGGTTGACGAGCCACAGGTCGGTGCGGCCGCGGTTCGCCTCCAGGTCGGTGGAGCGCAGGACGTAGGCGACCTGGCGGCCGTCGGGAGAGACGCGCGGGCTGCTGAGCCGGCGCAGCGTGACCAGGTCCTGTTGATTGAACGGATGGGGCGCGGGCGCGGGGCTTGCGCCGAGCGCCAGGGCCGCGAGGAGCGACAGGGGCACGGAAGGTTCCTCCGGAGGAATGGAACCCGGACCGTGCCCTCGGGAGGGCGGACTGTCCACCGATGGATGCGGGCCCCGGTGGAAGAGGTGGAAGCCCCTGACGCGCGGTGCTAGAGATTCAGCCCATGAGCGCACCCATCGTCGTCCACATCTGGTCCGACTTCGTTTGACCCTGGTGTTACGTCGGCCTCGGTGAGGTCGAGAAGCTGAAGAAGGAATACGACGTCCAGGTGGAGTGGCACCCCTACTTCCTGCGCCCGGAGACGCCTCCGGAAGGGCTGCCGTTGCCCGAGTACGTGCGCCAGGGGATGAAGGACCCCAACAACCCGCTGAAGCTCCGCGCCGCGAAGGCCGGGCTGACGATGGTGCAGCGGGACATCATCCCGTCCACGCGCCGCGCGCACGAGGCGGCGGAGTACGCGCGCGCGCAAGGCAGGCTGGAGCCCTTCCAGGCGGCCATCCTGCGGCGCTACTGGAGTGAGGGTCAGGACCTCTGGCAGTGGGACACGCTGCGGGCCGCGGGCGTGGAGGCCGGGTTGGATCCGGACGAGCTCCAGCGCGCGGTGGAGGAAGGCCGCTACCGGCAGGTGGTGGAGGAGTCCGTGCGCGAGGCCCAGGAGATGGGCATCCGCGCGGTGCCCACCTTCATCCTGGGGGAGAAGGTGGCCATCCAGGGCGCGCACGAGTACCCGTCGTTCCAGCGGGCCATGCAGCAGTTGGGCGCGAAGCCGAAGCAGCAGGGCTGAGCGCTACAGGCCCTTCACCAGGATGAGCAGCCGCGCGAAGGTCTCCGGGCCTTCGCCGGCCAGGCCCCTGGCGAAGTCCAGGAACGAGGGCGCCTGCTCCACGTGCTTGGCGACGACCTGGAACGCCTCCACGGCGGCGGCGTCCAACGCGGCCACGGGCGCGCCTGGGGCCTCCAGCAGCGCCACCACGGCCGGGTGCCCGAGCAGCACCCAGCGCACCACGGAGGCGCGCAGCACGAGCAGGAACACGGCGTTCAGGAGGCTCTCGGCCTCGGTGAACGGGTGGCGCAGGACGTGGTTGAGCGCGTGGTGCAGGAAGTACTGGTGCACGCGCGCGCCGTGCAGGGACTCCAGTGAAGAGCGCCGCGCGGCGTGGAGCTCCCAAGCCCGGTCGGGATGCGTGTCCGCGCCACCGTAGGACGCGCGCACGGCGCTCATGAGCGACAGGAAGCGCGGGCTGCTCACGGCGGCCTCGCGGGAACGGAGCACGGCGCCGCAGATGCCGGCCCACGGGCCTCCGGGCAATTCCAGCGCCTCAAGCTGCGAGTGCAGGGACACGAGGGTGTCCGTGGATTCGTACTCACGCAGGATGCGCGCGAGCCGTGCTGTCTCCGTTGACGCGAACGCTGTCGTCCCCGGGAAGTAGAAGTCGCCCAGGTCCAGCGCCATGCGGCCCAGCGCGTACAGCCTCGCGGCGAACGGGACCTCGCGGCGGTTCAGGAGCCGCAGCATCGCTTCGCGCACGGTGTCCGCGTGGGCCGTCCACGCGTCGTCTCCCGCCGCCACCTGCCGCGCGACCTGGGGACGCAGGGCCTGCTCCTCGGGCACGGGCTCGCGCACCAGCGCGTCCTCGGACAGCAGGCACAGGCGCGCGGTCTCCGGACACGCGAGCGACCCGGCCATCTCCACCCACGCGCCCCAGCGCGTGAGCACTCGCGGGAAGACGGAGCAGCCGTCCGGCAGCACCGCTTCACCGTAGCGGCGCTGGAGCGAGCACAGCTTCGCTTCATCCAGGAAGGCGCAGTGCCCGTCCGCGCGCTTGCCCAGGATGCCCGCCTGCTGGCCCGTGGCGCCGTCCGGGTTCGGCGTGATCAACTCCGCGACCCGCGCGGCGTCCGGTGTGCCGGCGACCTTCTGGCGCAGCAGGCCCCAGCGTGACTCGCTGATGGGCACGGTGAGCCCCGCGCAGCAGGTGTCCTCGCACGCTTCCGCGATGCAACGGAAGCGCGCCATGTAGCGGGGGGCGGAGGCCGTCATCGCGCCAGTCTACTTGCGGCCCAGCGCCTTCTTCACGAACCCCCAGAAGCGGCCCGCGCGATCCTTCAGGTCCGCGCCCCGGCGATCCTCGGCGGCCTTCACCGCCTCCTTGCTCACCTGGAGCTGCTTCTGGAGCTCCTCCGGCGAGTAGCGCGTGGCGAGCGTCGCCTTCACCTCCTTGCGCGTCGAATACTCACGCGCCTCCACGTGCAGCACGCATTCGGAGTCGAGCTTGAGCGTCACCGCCACGCGCACGGAGCCCTTGGGGCCCTTCGGCAGGCCTTCCATGCGCACGGTGCCCAGGTACTCGTTGGCGGAGATGTGGTTGTCCTCGCCCTGGAAGATGGACAGCTCCATCCGCTCTTCATTGTCCTGCGACGTGCTGATGGCGAACGAGCGCTGCGTGGGCAGCGGGCTGTTGCGCTCGACGACGCGCTTGAAGCCGCCGCCGGGCATGGCCACGCCAATGGTCATGGGCAGCACGTCGATGAGCACCACGCTGCTCACCTTGTCCACCGAGCCCGAGTACAGCGCCGCGCCCAGCGCCACGGCCTCGTCCGCGTTGACGCTCGCCTGCGCGTTCTTGCTGAACAGGCCCTTGAGCTTGTCGCGCACCAGCGGCATGCGGCTCATGCCGCCCACCAGGATGATGTCGTCCACCTCCGAGGCCTTCAGCTTGGAGTCCAGGAGCACGTCGCGCACCACGTCGATGGTGCGGTTGAGCAGCGGGTCGCAGATCTTCTCCAGGTCCTGGCGCGACATCGTCACGCGCAGGTCCCGGGGACGGCCCGCGTCGTCCATCATCAACATGGGGATGTGGACCTCGAACGTGCTGCGCTCGGACAGGGCCATCTTCGCGCGCTCGGCGGCGTCGCCCACGCGCGACAGGGCGATGCCGTCCCCGTTGAACGCGATGCCTTCCTTCTCCTGGAAGCGCTCCAGGAGGAAGTCGACGATGAGGTTGTCGAAGTCGATACCGCCCAGGAAGATGTCGCCGCCGGTGCCCAGCACCTCGAAGACGTTCTTCTCGATGCGCAGGATGGTCGCGTCGAAGGTGCCGCCGCCCAGGTCGTAGACGAGCACCCTCTTGTTGAGCTCGCGGTTGAGGCCGTACGCGAGCGCCGCGGACGTGGGCTCGTTGAGGATGCGCTCCACCTTGAGGCCGGCCATCGCGCCCGCCTTGCGGACCGCTTCACGCTGGGGCTCGGAGTAGTAGGCCGGCACCGTCACCACGGCGCGCTCCACCTTCTGGTTGAGGTGGGTTTCGGCCATCTCCTTGCACTCGCGCAGGATGATGCCCTGCACCTCTTCCAGCGACAGCACGTCGTTGCCCAGGCGCACGGCGGCGCGACCGGCGGCGTCGGGGGTGATTTCGTAGTGGAAGCGCTCGCGCACCTGCTTCACCACGGCGCTGTCGTAGGGGCGGCCGACGAGGCGCTTCGCGCCGTAGATGGTGTGCGTGGGCCGCAGCACGAGCTGGTTCTTCGCGCGGTGACTGACGAGCAGCTTGTTCTGCGCGCTCAGCGAGATGACGGACGGGATGGTGTTGTAGCCCTCGCGCGAACGGAGCACGACGGGACGGCCGTTGGACAGGAGCGCCACGCAGGAGTTGGTGGTGCCCAGGTCGATGCCAATCACGGGCCCCGTGCCGGCCAGCGTCTGCGGTGGCGTGAGGTAGATGGGGCGCACCTGACCGTTGGCGTCCAGGGCCGGGGGCGCGGGGGCCACCGGCGCGGCGGCGGGCGCGAGCGTCGCGGGGGCGACCGGAGCGGCGGGCGCGGGCGGGGCATGGCGCACGGAGGGAGGAAGCACGCTCGGCGGCGGCTGTTGCGGTGGAGGGGCCACGGGCCGCGCGGCGGGACGGCCCGCGGAGGACGCGGGCTCGCGCGCGAGCTCCAGCGGCCCGTCGTCGTCGATGGACAGGTCCAGGTCGAACTCGGCGCTGCCGCCGGACGGGCTCTGCGGCGCGGGAGGCTGCTGCGGGACGGCGCGGCCCCAGGACGACGCCGGCTCCTGCGAGAGGCCGGGCGCCGCGGGACGGTTGGCGAAGGAGCCGGGCTCCAACGGCAGCTCACCGGGAGCGTGTGCCCCGGGACGACCCGCCACGGATCCAGGTTCGCGACCCAGCCCCGGAGCACGTCCCGCCGCGGATCCAGGCTCCAGTCCCAGGCCCGGAACGGAAGGACGTCCGGCGGCGGATCCGGGCTCACGCCCCAGGCCCGGCGCGGCGGTGCGCCCGCCAGAGGAGAGCGGTTCAAGGCCCAGGCCCGGCGCGGCGGGACGACCGCCAGAAGAGCGAGGCTCAAGCCCCAGACCCGGCGCGGCGGGACGACCGCCAGAGGAGCGCGGTTCAAGGCCCAGACCCGGCGCGGCACGGCCGGCGGCGGAGCCAGGCTCGCGACCAAGTCCCGGGGCACGACCGGCGGCGGATCCAGGCTCCAGTCCCAGGCCCGGCGCGGCGCGACCGGCGGCGGAGCCCGGCTCTCTCCCCAGTCCCGGCGCGCGACCCGCGGCGGATCCCGGCTCGCGCCCCAGCCCCGGCGCACGGCCGGCGGCGGAGCCCGGCTCACGCCCCAGCCCCGGCGCGGCGGCACGGCCGGGCGAGGACGCGGGCTCACGCCCCAGCGGACGCTGACGGCCCGGCGAGGACGTGGGCTCGCGCGCCAACTCCAGCGGCGCGTCGTCATCCAGGGAGGACAGGTCGAAGTCGAACTCGGCGCTACCGCCTGAGGGCTTCGCGGGCGCCACCGGCGGCGCCGCGGGCGGAGGCGGAGGGGCCGCGCGCTGCACGGGCGCCGGAGGCACCGGCGCGGCGCGAGGCGGCGGCTCGGGGGAGACGTCCGAGAAGTCCAGCTCGAACCCGCCCGCGTCGCCCGGAGCCGCGCCGTCCTCCACGGAGAGCCCCACTTCGATGGGCACCTCCTCCAGCGGCTCACCCATCGCGATGGGCTCTCCCACGACCGGAGCCTCGAACTCGAAGTCGAGCCCCGGCAGCGGCTCGTCGCCTCCCGACAGCACGCCCTGCACGGTGGGCGGAGGCGTCCCCGCGATGAGCTCATCCAGCGGGATGTCCACGTCGTTCGCGGAGTCCGCCTGCGCCAGCCCCAGGTCCTCGTCGGGCGAGCCCAACGAGAACGGCTCGTCCGCGCCGCCCAGGGACAGCGGCTCGTCCGCGCCGGGCGCGGGACTGGACGGAGCATCCAGGTCATCGAACAGCGAGTCGAGCGCGGCACCCCCCGCCGCCGGCTGCGCGGGCGGTGCGACGGCCGCGGGACGCGCGGGAGCAGCGGCGGGCCGGGGCGCGGCGGCGGCTGGAGGCGCGGCCACGGGCGGACGCACCGGCGCGATGCCCGGCGTCGTCAACGGCGCGATGCCTGGCGCGGCCAGCGGCGCGATGCCCGGCGCGACCATCGGAGCAATGGACGGCAGCGGCGCGGCCGGCGCGGCACTGCTCCCCGGCTTGCGCTGGAGCATCAGGTCCACGAGCGCGCGGCTCGCGGTGTCCAGCTCCTGGAACTGCAACCCCATGCCCGGAGGCCCCGCGGGGTCGTTCACATCGCGCACCCAGCGCACGGTCGCGGTGCCCTGGAGCACGCGCACGCCGTTGGCGATCTGCACCTCGAAGCGCACGGGCGTGCCCACCGGCTGCGGCGTGCGTGAGCGGATGAACATGCCCCCGGGGCTGATGTTGGTGGCGAACTCCTCGGTGAAGCTCCCCACGGTCTCATGCTTGAGCTTCACCAACAGACCGACCGACTTGCGGTCCGAGGTACGCCGACCTTGATCCATGGTTCAGCACTGTCGCGTCCGGGGGCCATTCCCTCAAGGGGGTTCTGGCCCCCTGCCCGTCCGGCCGGTGCCCGTTCGAGACCTCCAGGTGCGCATCTGACTTACGTGTATGTCCCCGCTATCCTGGGACTTCGTTTCCCCCAGGAAGCAGTCCGGGTCCACCGGACGGGAGTGCCCCGATGAACGCGGTCCCCCATTTCGCCCCGGCTCCCCTGCATGCGCGGTGGTTGGTGGGCCGACGGCATGACCTGCTCTCCACGGTAGGGGGACTGGGCGCGAGCCTGGCGCTGATGGCGTTGCACGTGCTGGGAGGCGTGAGCGGGCCGCCGCTGTGGTGGGCGTGGGTGTTGCTGCTGGACGGGCCGCACCTGTTCGCGACGGTGACGCGCACGTACCTGGACGCTCGGGAGCGCAAGGCGCGAGCCCGGCTGCTCTGGGGCAGCCTGGGGTGGTTCGCGGCGGGGCCGGCGGTGTTCGCGGCGTCGGTGCTGTCCGGGCAGCGGTGGCCGTTCGCGGTGTTCGTGACGCTGGCGGCGCTGTGGGCGTACTGGCACGTGGTGCGGCAGCACTACGGCATCATGGTGCTCTACCAGCGCAAGGCCGGAGAGCGGGACGCGTGGGACCGGCGGCTGGACAGCGTGACCCTGTACGTGGGGCTGCTCGCGCCGTTCGTGGCGTTCGCGCTGACGCATCCAGGGGCGCGGCGCCGGTTGGGGCTGATGGCGGAGCCGACCTGGGAGGTCGGGGTGGCGCACGCGTGCTTCGCGGTGGTGCTCGCGGGGGTGGGGGTGCTGGCGGCGAGGCAGGTGTGGCGGTGGCGCCGGGGGCTGGGGGTGAACGGGCCCAAGTTGTTGATGCTGGGCGCGGCGCTGGGGCTGACGTCGCTGGTGTTCTGGCCGTCGGTGTCGCGGCGGATGGACTTCCTGATGTTCACCGTGGCGGTGACGGCGTTCCACAACGTGCAGTACCACGGCATCGTCTGGTTCTTTCACCGCAACCGCTACCACTCGGACGGCGTGGACCGGGCCGCGTTCGGCCAGGCGCCGAAGGTGAGCCAGCGCTTCATCATCTACGCGCTCTGCGGGCTCGCGTTCACGCTGGTGTACCGGACCCTGGGCTGCGGCATGGGCGTGCACCCGGGCTGCGGTGCGTTCGACGCGAAGCTGGCGCTGGGAAGCAGCGGGCTCACACTGACAGCGGAGCCTGAATGAGGTGAGCAGACTGGGGTGTTGGAGAGGTGAGGAGGGAACACCATGTCCAACGGCCATTC